>JAOUFJ010000013.1 GCA_029858255.1 candidate division WOR-3 bacterium
ATGGGCTATGAAGGATTGGTGATCGTGTCACCTGCCCAACCACTGGTGAGCGTTGGCTACTTCCAGGATACGGAAAAAGAAGTCGACCTGGATTACTGCAATAAAACGAACATTTCCGTAATGCGCAGGGAGGTCGGCGGAGGTGCCACATATCTCGATGGTGACCAGATCTTCTATCAGGTCATATGGAATGCCAAGAGTGTCAAATTCCCTCGTAACGTAAAGGAAATCTTCCACTATCTATCAGTACCTCCTTGCAGGACATACAGGAAGTTTGGCATAAATGCAAGTTTCCGTGCCGAGAATGATATCGTAACTGACAGTGGCAAGAAGATCGCGGGCGAAGGCGGGGGCGATATCGGTGACTCAATGGTTTTTGTCGGCGGCATATTGATGGATTTTGACTACAAGACCATGAGCCGCGTCCTCAAAGTTCCGGACGAAAAATTCCGCGATAAAATATACAAAAGCATGGAAGAGAATCTTACAACGATGAAACGTGAACTCGGCACTATCCCTTCAAGAACCGATATCAAGCGGGTACTCATCGAAAATTTTGAGAAGATCATGGGACGATTGGAACCAGTGGAGATCGACAATACAACCATTTCGAAGATCAAAGAGATCGAGCAATGGTTCATGTCTGATTCTTTCCTGCACAAAAAGACCCCTCGCATTCCGCAAGGAGTCAAGATCAAAGAGGGCATCGAAATACTCTACGGACTGTACAAGGCGAGAGGTGGCCTGATCAGAAGCGCTGAGGAGATCGAAAATAAGAAAAAGATCAGAGATATTGTCGTCTCCGGAGATTTCAATCTGTTTCCTAAAGAAGCTCTGAGCGATGTGGAGAACGCGCTCAGAAACAAGGATTTCGATGAAGAAGTCATCAAGAGGGAAATCGCGCGAACTTACGAAAAGAAGAAGATCGAGTCGCCGGGCGTCGCACCCGAGGATATCGCGAAGACCATAACTGAAGCGAAATAGAACAAACCCGTAAGACTGTCTTTTCATCTAACCGGCGGCAAGAGAAACACTGTTCATATGTCTTCCTGTGCTCGGTAATGATTGACAGAATTGCATATTTGCATATAATAACCACTGTATTATCTGAATGAGTCGGGATCGGAAGAACAATCCAGGATGCAAAGGCAACTAAGGCTCATAAATACCCCCTCATTCTTATCAAATAATAAAATAGTCTGACATTTTGCCATAACAGGAGATAATTTTATAATGATAGATTTAAGAAAAAGTGACCCGCAGTTCAAGTGGGAGATTATCAAAAAAGAAGGTGGCGAAGGTCTGCTCAAATGCTTCGGATGCAGCGATTGCGCTGCCAGCTGTCCGGTCAGGTACTTTGACGAGCGCTATAACCCGCGTAAGATAATCCGATTTACTCTCCTGGGCATGAAGGATATGGTCCTGAAATCACCATTCCTTTGGTTCTGCGCACATTGCCATGCTTGTACAGAACGCTGCCCGCAGGGTATCAGAGTTGCCGAACTGATCAATGCGATAAAAAACTACGCGGTAGAGCAGGGATACTGTCCTGAGGGATACAAGATGCAGCTCGACCTGCTGATGAAAATGGGCCGGCTCTACGAAGTAGAGGATTTTGACCTGAAGAAACGCCAACGTCTCGGTCTACCACCGATTGACAAAACAATACCTGATGTCGCCAAGATATTGGCAGCCACAAACATCATCAAGGTCTTGAAGAAATGAGCAAGTACGCTATCTTCCTGGGCTGCACTGTTCCTGTCCGGGCACAACACTATGAACTCAGTGCTCGCAATGTCGCCACGCAACTCGGCATCGAGCTGGTTGAAATGTCCGGTGCATCGTGTTGTGGCTTTCCCTTGAAGGCGGTCGATGCAGAGACGGCGCTTCTTGTTGCTGCGCGAAACATTTCTCTTGCCAGCCGTCTCAAAACCGACATCGTCACTCTGTGCAATTCGTGCACCGCGATGCTTTCTGACGCACAAGCCCAACTCAGTAATGAAGAATTTCACAGCAAATTCAAACAAGTCGGCCTGTCGTACCCGCACGAAGTAAGGGTACGGCACTTTGTACGCATGCTGTACGAGGACATCGGAATCGAAAAGATAGGAAAAGTTGTGAAGAAATCCTTGAAACCTCTAAAGATAATGCCACACTATGGATGTCATTACATGCGACCTTCAACTCTATACGGCTTTGACAACGTCGAGGTACCACACACCCTGGACGAGCTGGTGAATGTAACCGGTGCCGAGTCTGTTAACTACGCGGATAAGAAAATGTGCTGCGGTGGCTCTGTACTCGGCGTCGACGAAAAACTAGCGATAACGATGGCCAATCACAAACTCAGTATCGCAAAAGAGAATGGCGTCGATGCGATCGTATCGATATGTCCGTTCTGCACAGTGATGTACGAAGACAATCAGCGCAAAGCTGAGGCGCAGTTTGAAAAACAATACGGAATTCCCGTGCTATATTACCCTCAACTCCTCGGATTGAGTCTTGGCCTCGATGCTAATGCCGTCGGTCTGAAGTTCAACAGGATCAAGCCCGACAACATCATAGATAAACTGACGCGGTGAGATAAATGAATAACAAAATCAGAGTACTGATATGTAACTGCCATAATTCGGTTAAACTGCCGAAGATAGACCTTGGACCGGGAATAGAAGTAGAACAGCACGACAATCTATGTAATGTTAAACCGCAAATCTCCCCAGAAGAGAAAATCGTGATCGCCGCGTGCAGTCCGAACCTGCTTGAAGGAATATATCCTGACATAAATGCCGAGTTTGTGAACATAATCGAACACGTTGTGTCAATCGGACACCCCTTCGAAAAAGCAGAACAAATGATCATCGCGGCGGTTGAAAAGATCAAAGAAACCGAGCCGATCAAGAAGAAAGTATTTGAGGTCAAGCACAAGAAAGCTCTTGTTATAGGCGGTGGAATAGCCGGTATCGAAGTTGCCTTCCAGTTGAGCAGAAATGGCATAGACGTCACGCTGGTCGAAAAAGATCCATTCCTGGGTGGAACCGTAGCTAAACTTGACCGCCTTTACCCCGCGGGAACGCCGTACAGCCATACCCTCATGCCTTTGATAAACAAATTACATGCATGCAAAAATGTAGAACCCCTTGTTAATACGGTAGTCACCAGCGTAAAAGGCAGGCCCGGCGAATATGCGATCGTACTGAATACAAGCCCCCGCGGCGTGACCGAGTGCATCAATTGCGGAAAATGCGTCGATGTTTGTCCGGTCGAAATCAACGATGACGGAAAAAGAAGAAAAGCAATATACTACGTTCCCACTCATCCTGATATGTACGCAATTGATTTTGCCGCATGCACTAAGTGCGGCGAGTGTGTCAAGGTCTGTCCCGGTAAAGTCGATCTCGAAGAGAAGTGCAGAGAAAAAGATATGCATGCGGGTGCAATTGTCGTAGCGACCGGTTTGAACTGGTACGATGTCAGTAAGGTGGAAGAATACGGCTACGGTCGTTTGTCGGGTGTCATGAAGACCCTTGAGTTCGAACGTGCTGTAGCATCAGGAGCGTTGCGGCCAAAAAAAGTCGCCATCATTTACTGCGCGGGTTCCCGTGACTCCAAGCATCTGCCCTATTGTTCTAAGATATGCTGCCTTCTGGGTCTGAAAGAGGCTAAATTAGTCACTGACCGTTTTCCGGAAACAGAAGTCTATGTGATCGCGATGGACATGAGAAGCTACGGCACATTTGAATATCTCTACAACAAACTCCGTGAGAAGGGCGTATCATTCATCAAGGGCAAACCCTCCGAGGTCTTCCAGCGCGATGGCCGTCTCGTTGTCCGAACCGAAGACCTCTACACAAACGAACTTCTTGAAATCGAGGTAGACAATGTAGTTTTGAGCTCAGGATTTGTAGCCGACAAGGAAACCTTTGAAAAATTGAACATGAAACTCGACGGTGATTTCCCAGTATTGTTCGAAAATGCCGGGCTCGGCACCCATGATTTGCCGAGGGGTATCTTCACTGCTGGAGCAGCCACGTTCCCGTCTGGGGTTGCGGAAACACTGATCGACGCGCGCAAGGCATCACACTCGGCCCTTAGCCTCCTCCGAGTAGATAAGATCGAAACAAGACTGCCCCAGGCGGCGATCGACGATGACATGTGCAGCCTCTGCCGTATGTGTATCGGCACCTGCCCTTACAATGCGATCTCAGTCGTCGACGACAAGATCAAAATCAATGAAGAATTATGCATGGGCTGTGGGACCTGTTCTGTTACCTGCCCGTCGTATGCAAGCCAATTGGAAGGATGGAATAACAAAGGTCTCTATGCACAAATACGTGCCCTTGTTCAGGAAGGAGACCTGCTGGCAATACTATGCCGCTGGTCGGCATACAATGCAACTGAAAGAGCTGCGCAGGACAAGCTGACCTACCACGAGAATGTTAAGATAGTCCGTGTCCCCTGTACCGGTGCAGTCGATCCCTCCCACGTCATGATGGCATTGAACAGAGGAGCAAAAGGAGTACTGATCGGTGGATGTTACCCAGATGCCTGCCACTACGCTCGTGGTAATTTCAGGGCTAGGGCTCGCGAGTTAATTCTCCGGCTCAATTTAGCCTCACTCGGAATGGACGAGAACCGCGTAAGGCTCGAGTGGATAGGCAAAGATGAAGCACAAAAATTCGTTGAAATCGTGAAGGAAATGAACGAGTGAAAAAAGAAATACACAAAATACTTGAATGCCTACATATCCTGGATTGCCTGAACAAGGATGTTGCATATTTCACAGAAATTTATATAATCAGGCATATGTCATTTTCTGTCTTGCAAAAAGGAGGAAATAAATGGCTAAGCCATTAGTCGCATTTTACTGGTGTGCCTCCTGCGGTGGCTGCGAAGAATCGGTCGTTGATCTTGCTGAAGATATACTGAAGGTCGTCGATGCAGTAGAATTTAGGCTCTTCCCGGTTGCCATGGATTTCAAATACTCAGACGTTGAGGCACTACCGGACAAAGGACTTGCAGTTAGTTTTATCAACGGCGCAATTCGCACCGGAGAGCAGAAACACCTCGCGGAATTGCTTCGCAAGAAATCGCAGCTCGTTGTTGCTTATGGTGCCTGTGCACATCTGGGTGGCATTCCAGGATTAGCAAATGTGGCAAATCGAAAAGAGATCTTTGAAACCGCCTATAAGAATACACCATCCACTTACAACCCCAAAGGAATTTATCCGCAGACCGTGACCGAAACCAAGTACGGTAAATTGACTTTACCTGAGATATTCGATACTGTTCAGACATTGGACCAGACGATCGACGTCGACTATTATCTTCCCGGATGCGCACCTCCACCAGACCTGGTCATGAAAGCGATAACGGCAATACTGGAAGGCAATCTTCCGGCAAAAGGTTCTGTGCTAACTTCTGAAAAAGCCCTTTGTGAAACCTGCGAGAGGAACAAAACGAAACCGGACAAGCTGGCAATCAAAGATATCAAAAGGATATCACACGTTATCGCAGATCCTGAAAAGTGTTTCCTTGCCGATGGCATCATCTGCCTGGGACCGGCTACGCGCGGCGGTTGCGGCGAGCGCTGCATAAACGCCAACATGCCATGTCGCGGCTGTTTTGGTCCGACCCGGGAAGTCAAGGACATGGGTGCGAGATTCATGTCCGGTCTCGCATCGATTATCGATGTCGATGATGAGGCTGAAGTGGAAAAGATCGCCCAATCGGTCATCGATCCAATCGGCTTGTTCTACATGTATTCTTTGCCGAGTTCAATAATCAACCGAAAGCAGGGGGTTTAGCATGTACAAAGAAATCACAATAGATCCGGTTACCCGTCTTGAGGGTCACGGAAAAATCGATATCTTCCTCGACGACAAGGGGGATGTTGCCCACGCCTGCATTCAAATCCCTGAATTGCGAGGATACGAGCGGTTCGCGATCGGCCGTCTTGCCGAAGAAATGCCACGCATCACCGAAACGATATGCGGTGTATGTCCAACCGCGCATCATACGTGTTCGGGGAAAGCGCTCGATGATCTGTACGGTGTAGAACCCCCACCCGCGGCCAGAAAAATCCGGGAAATGGTCTATAACACATTTATGTTTGAGGACCACAACCTGCACTTCTATTTCCTTGGCGGGCCAGACTTCATTGTCGGCCCAGCCGCACCAAAGGCCGAGCGTAATATTGTCGGAGTCATCGGCAAGGTCGGACTCGAAGCCGGGAAGAAAGTGATCGACATAAGAAAACGGGCGAGAAACATCATCCAGACCATGGGTGGCAGGGTCGTACATCCTGTGCATTGTTTGCCCGGCGGCGTTTCCAAACCCATGACAAAAGAAATGCAGCAGGAATTCAAGAAAACCGCTGAGGACTCGGTTGAATTCGCGAAATTCACGCTGCAGGCGTTTGACGATATCGTCTTAAAAAACAAAGCATACGTGGACCTGATAGTCGGCGATATCTATAAGCACCAAACCTACTACATGGGTTTGGTTGACGATAATAACAGGGTTAATTTCTACGACGGCTGGATCCGCGTCGTCGACCCGGATGGTAAGGAATTCGCAAAGTTCAAGGCTCAGGACTATCTGGATCACATTGCCGAAGGTGTTGAATCATGGACGTACATAAAATTCCCTTATCTGAAGAACGTCGGTTGGAAGGGCTTTGTTGACGGCAAGGAAAGCGGTGTTTACAGGGTCGCACCATTGGGCAGGTTGAATGTATCGGACGGTATGGCAACACCTCTTGCTCAGGAACATTATCAGAGATTCTATGATACTCTGGGCGGAAAACCCGTGCACAATACTCTAGCAACACACTGGGCTCGGTTGATCGAAGCGATGCAGGCTGCAGAAAGCATGGTCGCACTGATAAATGACCCGGAAATACTGGATCCCAATGTCCGCAACATGGACTTTCAGACCCCAAAGAAGGGAATCGGTGTTATCGAAGCGCCGAGGGGCACGTTGTTCCATCATTATGAGACCGACGAAAGAGGCAGGCTGACAAAAGCCAACCTGATAGTGGCGACAGTGAACAATTCAGCAGCGATCAATATGTCGGTCGAAAAGGCCGCACGCGGTTTGATCAAAGGTGGAAAAGTCGACGATGGCCTTCTCAATATGGTTGAAATGGCTTTCCGTGCTTACGATCCATGCTTTGCTTGCGCCACTCACACGGTAGATGGCCGTGTGCCGCTCGAAATAAACATTTACGATAACGAGCAAAGAGTAGTTAAATCTATAAAGACACACTGACATAACAGAGCAGTATCTCGAAATCCGGAGGGGAAGACTATTCTGCAGCGCGCAGTCCGGGTTGCAGAGTGATGGTCGCCGTTGAGGAAGGATTGCGCTGTCACGATCATGGGAATATCAAAACGTAGCCTTGTTTTTGGTATAGGCAATCCGTATCGCTGTGATGATGCGGTTGGTATCAGAGTAGCGCAGGAAATCGCAAGGCAAATCAAGAATCCAGACATTGACGTCAAATGGGGAAGCATCGACGGTGTCGCCATACTCGATGAAGTCGTTGGCTACGAAAGAGTGATCTTCATCGACTCGGTGAAAACCGGCAAAGGAAAGCCTGGCGATATCTACAAGATCAAACATGCCTCTGAAGAAAATACAGCATCATTTTCCTCCCACGGCATCAATTTTCTCACTGCACTAAGGTTCGGAGAAAAATTCAAACTCAAGATGCCCGTGCAAATAGACATCTACGCGATTGAAATCACAGACAATACTTCATTCAGCGAAGAATGCACCGAAGAAGTGGCAAGAAGCATAACACAAGCAGCACAGATAGTTATGGAAGAAATAAATGAATACCGCAATTGATACTGGTCGGAAAGAAACAGAGTAGAACATGATACGTTCGATCATCGAAACATCTCTTGTAGACTGGGACGGCAAACTGACAACCGTGCTTTTCTTCGATAAGTGTAATTTCATGTGTCCGTTCTGCCAGAACTGGGAATTAATATTGCATCCGGAAAGATTCCCTGTTATCGAGTGGACTCGGATCGAAACCATTCTTCTTTCAAAGAAATCATGGATTGACGGCGTAGTACTCACTGGCGGCGAACCGCTTGCGCAAACAAAAGAAGTCTTTGACATTACCCGCAGAATCAAGGCATTGGGTTTTCTCGTGAAAATCGATACAAATGGCGCCTATCCAGAAATCCTGCACGAAATGATCGAGAAAGGTCTGGTCGACTATGTTGCAATGGACATCAAAGCACCGCTTGATGACAGGTACGACAGCGCCGCCGGCAGAAAGATCGACCTTGCCGCCATAGAGCGGTCTATTAGCATGCTGATGAGAGGTCAAACTGACTACGAATTCCGCACAACCTGCGTGCCCCGTATCATCAACACGCGAACGATCGCGGAGATCGGGAAGCGCATCCAGGAAGCAAAAAGATGGTTTTTACAGCGATATGTTCCGGAAAACGCGTATAAAAAAGAATACAGGAATTTGCGTCAAATATCGGGAGCCGATGTGAGTGAAGTGCTCCGGATTGCACAGCAATATGTTACAAACGCTAAATGGCGGGGCAAAGAAACTTAGTAAAATGAGGTTGTCCGTTGACTTGCCAGCAATAATGGGTATAATCAATAAAGTATGAAAGAAGAATCCAAAATCAAACTGAATAACCTGCTCGTATCAAATTTGTTGAAAATTGCTTTTGCCACCGCAGATACTATGTTTTTCAAAAAGATATTGTTTCCTGTCATAGAAAAGGGTATACGGAGCGCTGTAGAACGTGTCCCTGGTCCTGTTACCTGGCCCGGCGTGCTCGACGACAAGTACTACATGCTACGGTCAATGGCTTACTCAACTCTGAAAATGGGACTTTCTTCCAAGTTCGCAACTACAGTTGTCAACAAAGCAATGCTGAGTAACCTGCGGATGAAAAAGGAAATCGAATTCAGAGGGAAATTTGGTTTTGACCCGCCCGGTTTCATGGTCATCTCACCGGCAAAACGGTGCAATCTCCGTTGCCGTGGCTGTTACGCAAATTCCGCGTCGGAGAAAGACCAACTTGACTATGACATCTTCACCAGAGTGATAGAAGAAATGCGACAATTCTGGGGGGCTCGTTTCGTTGTCGTCTCCGGTGGCGAACCGATGATGTATCGCTGGAACGGCAAAGGAATCTTGGACATATACAAAGAACATCCTGATTCTTTGTTTCTCATGTATACGAACGGCACGATGATAAATGACGAAGTGGCACAGAAGTTCTACAATCTCGCCAATATCACCCCGGCGATATCAGTGGAGGGAATGCAGAGAATTACAGAACAACGACGTGGCAAGGGTGTTTTCGAAAAGATAACTCAAGCCATGAAAACACTGAAGAAAAACCATGTCTTGTTCGGTGTGTCAATCACCGTCACCAAACATAATGCCGAGGAAATAGTGTCCGATGAATTCATTGATTACTACTTTAATAAACTCGGCGCCGGTTACGCATGGGTTTTTCATTATATGCCAATCGGCAGGGATATTGACCCAGACCTCATTCCAACCCCGGATCAGAGGATAATGCTGTGGGAAAAATCCTGGGAGATCGTGAAAAAGAGAAAGATCATGTTCGTCGATTTCTGGAACCATGGTCCAGTGTCCGATGGCTGCGTATCGGCCGGGAGACCGGGTGGCTATTTCTATATTGATTGGCAGGCCAAGGTCTATCCATGCGTTTTCTTCCCATACGCCGCAACCACGATGAACGAGATTTACGATAACGGAGGCGATCTGAATGACTTGATAAACCTGCCATTGTACTCTCGCATCCGCGACTGGCAGTTCAAGTACTGGAAAGAGGGCGACCTGCTTCGGCCGTGCCCGATACGTGATCATTACAGGATGGCTAAAAAGTTTGTCGTGGATACAAAGGCAATACCCTCTGACGAGGGAACTGCAGAAATAATAAAAGACCCGGTCTACGAAAAAAAGATGGATAATTATGACAAAGAACTCAAAAGAAGAACGACCCCCATCTGGGAGGATGTCTACTTACATGGCGCTCGACGCTGATAAGCAGTTAGAGATAATAAGAACCAATGTCGCGGAATTGATATCCGAAGAAGAACTACTATACAAACTAAAAGCAAAAAGAAAACTCCGGGTCAAACTCGGCATCGACCCTTCGGGTCCTGAAATCCACCTCGGCTTCAGCGTCGTCCTGCGCAAGCTAAGGCAGTTCCAGGACCTCGGACATACAGCGGTAATGGTTGTAGGCGACTTCACAGGGATGATCGGCGACCCGAGCGGTGTTTCCAAGACACGGCCAAAACTCACAAAGAAGCAGGTGGCAAAGAACATGGCAAAATACAAGGAGCAGATATTCCGTATCCTCGATCCTAAACGCACGGAATTCACCTACAACAGTAAGTGGCTGGGCGCGCTATCCATGTATGACCTTGTGGAACTGGCGTCGAAATACACGGTTGCCCGCATCCTCGAGCGTGATGATTTTTCTCAGCGTCTTAAAGACGGTCTGCCGGTCTACATGCATGAAATATTGTATCCGCTGTGCCAGGGATACGATTCAGTGGCGATCAGGGCAGATGTAGAACTCGGCGGTACCGATCAGAAATTCAACCTCCTCGTGGGACGGGAACTCATGCGTGAGTCTAGTATGGAACCGCAGGTGGTCTTGATGATGCCGATCCTCGAGGGCACCGACGGTGTGAGAAAGATGAGCAAGAGTTTCAACAACTACATAGGCATTACCGAATCACCCAAGCAGATGCTGGGCAAGATCATGTCTTTGCCCGATGAACTTATCATAAAATACTGGCGTTTGGCCACCGACGCTTTCCCCCACCGCATCGAGGAATACCGCATGGCTTTGGAGGACTGTTCGATGAACCCGCGCGATGCAAAAATCGACTTGGCAAAGACGCTGGTGCGGATGTATCACTCGGCGCAAGCCGCGCAGAAAACCGCAGAAGATTTCCAGCGTGTCTTCACGCAACGGGAACTACCCGAGAAGATAGATGAATACAAAGCAACAAAAATAAATAACAACATAATCGACCTGCTGGTCGAATCCAAATTAATGGGCTCTCGCAGCGAGGCAAAAAGAAAAATTCGCGAAGGGGCAATCGATGTCGACGGTGTGCGAGTCGATGACATTAATTATAGCGTAGAGTTAAAGCAACCCGTTGTACTGCGCGCCGGCAAACACAAATTCCTCAGAGTATCTAAGAAGTAACGCTCCTACCTCACCTGACTAATACGAATGATCTTTCATGTCTAACCTCTGGCGTCTCCAGCACCAGAAAGTAAGTACCCTGCGGGAGGTTCCTTGTGTTGAGAATTGATTCATGGACACCTGCGGGCTTGAAACCATCGTACACCGTTTCCACCAACTGGCCTACCGTGTTGTACAACTTCAGTGAAATATGTGTCGCGGTAGGTAATGAGAAAGAGATCAGTCCCGTATGTGAAACAGGATTCGGCAAAACTCGCATTTCGCATTTCGCAATCCGCAATTCTTTATTCTCCTCTACACCAGTGTACAAGTACCAGAACATGTTGTAGTAATCCTCAGCATACTGGTCGATCAGCGCGATCGCTGTATCAGGCCGATGAAACGGATATCCGTACACGATGTCGGCGAACATGACCGCGAATATCAAAGTGACAGTTGAATCAGGTGACACGTTGAATGGACCAGTGGAGACAACAAAGCTTTGATCATCAGGGTCCCCGGGGATTGTGTCAAGCGGTTCGTACGCACCAGTTAAATAATCGTATCCTGCCAGCACAGCGTATCGCTCCGGGTCTGTCTCTGGGTAGGGAAAAAAGAACTTCTTCAATGCTGTCATGCCTCTCTGCGGCCATTGCGATGGATCGCGCCAGTCAGGAACGCCGTCATTGTCCGCATCCCACAAGTATTGCGGAAGATTATTAACATAATATACGCTATCTCGCTCGTATTGATCGAGAATGCCGTCACCATCCTTATCCATGCCCACAATGAGGTCATATGGTGTCTGCAATAGATCTAGTCCAACAACACCCGGTTCCCACGGCGGTGTACCCGGTTCTTCGGTCAAATCCCACTGGTACGCGACGTTATCAACTGCTATTGTATCCGGCTCGATGAAGTACTTGTGATCGATAATTCCGCTAAATCGTTCATCAGCGTTCATCCACTCACCGATTTCGCCATTCATATATAAACCAATGTAGCAGTGAAATAGTGTATGGCAAGATACATTCTTTATTTCATCGACAAAGAAAATCATATCCTGTAAAAATGGAAGATCCCACACGTAGACAGTCTGATAAAACTCTATTCCGATCGGCCTTCCACCCTGCGTATGGTACGCAGAATCACAATCATTGAAACAGCACCATGAATCCTGATGAGATACCGCTTCCTGGGGTGCCATGGGAAATGTATCCACTGGCGGCGGCCAATTATACGGATACATATATATGATCGCACAAGGATGGCTCACCGACATACCGTCCAGACCGGGAGCGAATTCAGAGGACCACCACCAAGTCGTCACGAGCGTGTCACCGGTCAGAGAATCGATAGTACCGAACCAACTACCTGCTCCGTAGATGTAATTGTGGCCTGAGCCTACAGGCCACCAGCAGCCTGGTGTACCGTACTCAGTCAAGCCAAACATGCCGTAGTTGGAGATACACATCTCGACCCGGTTTGTGTCATGGCGTAATATCTGAAAATCTCGCCCCATACTTTCAGCACTCACGAATCCCAAGAGAAGAACACACATCACCTGTATCATCCCGCCAACTCCTTTCAAGATGTTCACCTCAAGATAACGATGGAACGAGATATCTTTAATTCACCCGTCTCCAATACCAGGAAATAAGTCCCCTGCGGCAGTTCCCCGGTGTTGAGAATTGATTCATGCACACCCGCGGTTTTGAAACCATCAAATACCGTTTCCACCAACTGGCCCAGCGAATTGTACAATTTCAGTGAAACACTGGTCGCAGCGGGCAGCGAAAAAGAAATCACCCCGTTATTTGAAATCGGATTCGGCGAAATTCGCATTTCGCATTTCGCAATCCGCAATTCTTTATTCTCCTCTATCCCTGTATACAAGTACCAGTACATGTTATAGTAATCCTCGGCATACTGGTCGATCAGCGCGAGTGCTGTATCAGGCCTTGCATATATGTTCATCCAATCGGCAAACATGACCGCGAAGACCAGTGTAACAACAGAATCAGGTTCCAGGTCAAAAGGACCGCTCGAGAGAAGGAATCGCTGGTCGTCAGGCGCCGGTGGGATTGTATCATACGGCTCATACACACCGGTCTGGAAATTGTATCCAGCAAGGGACTCGTAGCGATCAGAGTCGATGTTCGGCTCTATATTTAGAGAGTATCTTTTAAGCGCGGTCATACCTAATTGTGGCCACTGCGAAGGGTCGCGCCAGTCTGGTACGCCGTCAAGATCAACGTCCCACATTGAAGACGGTAGGATATTTACATAATATACGCTATCTCTCTCGTACTGGTCGAGAATACCATCGCCGTCCTTATCCATTCCTTCAACCAGATCGAACGGTGTCTGCAGCAGGTCAAAGCCGATCGTGCCTGGATACCATGGAGGTGAGCCAGACTCAATCACTTCCTGCCACTGGTAGGCAACGTTATCCACAACAATCGTATCTCCATCAACGACATATTCTCGATATACAATGCCACTATACCTGTCATTCGAAGAAGTTCCATCCTCATCACCAATGTCGCAATTCGTGAGAAGTCCAGAATAGCAGTTATGAAGGGTATGCCCGGAGACATTCTTAACATCGTAAATGAAGAATATCATATCTTCAACGCACGGTATATCCCAGGCATACACGGTCTGATAAACCTCTATGCCGATCGGTCTCGTATCGCCGGGGATATGGTAGACCACATCAGAGTCATTGAAGCAACACCATGAATCCTCATGTGATACCGTATCTTGCGGTGCCATTGGCAGCGTATCTGGCGGTGCCGGCCAGTTATCCGGGTGCGTGTAGATGATCGCAGCCGGATGACTTGGAGACCAACCCGAAAGGCCGGGAGCGAATTCAGCCGCACCGCCGTGTGCACTAAAACCGATCGTTACTAGTGTGTCGCCGGTCAGTGAGTCAATCGTACCGAACCACAGACCTGCCCCATAGATGTAATTGTGGTGCAATTCTGCAGGCCACCAGCAGCCATAATTATTTCCCGTTTCATCCTGACCGAATTTGCCGTAGTTAGAGATACACATCTCCACCCGGTTAGTGTCGTGCCGCAGTATCTGAAACTCTCGCCCGGTAGCCAAGGCATTCATGGGGTACAACGCTACCACAACGAGAAGCAACATCACGAGTTTTATCATGTCAGAGCAATCCTGTCGTTCACCTCAGAACGACTATCGAACGAGATATCTTGAAATCCCCTGCTTCCAATACCAAGAAATACGTTCCCTGCGGCAATCCGTGGGTGTTAACAACGAATTCATGCACACCCGCAGGTTTGAAACCATCGTACACCGTTTCCACCAACTGGCCCAGTGTGTTGTACAACTTCAATGAAACACCGGTCGCAGCAGGTAATGAGAAAGAAATCAACCCGGTATTTGAAATCGGATTCGGCAAAATTCGCATTTCGCAATTCGCAATCCGAAGTTCGCAATCCTCTTCTATCCCTGTGTACAGATACCAATACATGTTGTAGTAGTCCTCAGCCCACTGGTCGATCAGCGCAAGCGCGGTATCAGGCCTCATATATATCCCTATCCAGTCGGCAAATATCAACGCAAAAACCAATGTGACGATGGAATCAGGCTCCAGGTCAAATGGACCGCTCGCCAGCAGGAACCGTTGATCGTCCGGGTCAGGAGGCACCGTGTCAAAAGGTTCGTACAGACCCGTAACGAAATTATAACCGGCCAATGTCGCATACCGCTCAGCATCGAGATTCGGTTCGACCGCTAATGTGAATCTTTTTAATGCAGAAATGCCGACCTGAGGCCATTGAGAAGGATCGCGCCAGTCCGGCACACCATCGTTATCCGCATCCCACATCGATGCGGGCAGATTTATGACATAGTATGCACTATCTCGCTCGTACTCGTCGAGAATGCCATCGCCATCCTTATCCATTCCGGCAACAAGATCCAAAGGAGTCTGCAATAGATCGAATCCGATAACACCAGGATTCCATGGCGGTACGCCCGGTTCTTCAACTTCCTGCCATTGATAAGCTACGTCGTCCACGATGATAGTATCGTCGTCTATCACATACTCCTGGTAAACAATACCACAGTATCGATCATTCGCACTCGTCCCAGCTTCATTGCCGATGTCGCAGTCAGCACAGATGCCAATATAGCAGTCATTCAGGAGGTGACCGGATACGTTCTTAACATCATATGTAAAAAAGATCATGTCTTCCAAGTAGGGAAAATCCCAGACGTACACCGTCTGATAGACCTCGATACCGATCGGCCGCGTGTCGCCGGCGATGTGATAGACCGAATCACAATCATTGAAACAACACCACGAATCCTCATGGGATACCGTGCCTTGAGGCGCCATGGGAAGAGTATCTGGCGGTGCAGGCCAGTTCTCTGGATATATATAGATTATGGCAGCTGGATGACTCACCGGCCAGCCCGCAAGACCGGGAGCGAATTCGGACTCGCCCCCATGGGGTCCATACCCGATCGTAACGAGCGTATCGCCTGTTAACATGTCGACCGTGCCGAACCAGATACCGGCTCCGTAAATATAATTATGACCAGAACCAATCGGCCACCAGCAGCCAGCGTTGTTCCCCGTTTCGTCCTGCCCGAATTTGCCGTAGTTGCTGACACACAATTCTACGTTGTTTCCATTGTGCCTGACAATCTGAAATTCCCGGCTTGCATTCGTCATAACCGCAGTCGAGCCAATCAGGCATAATGCCGTACCACACAAAATAAATATGGACTTCATGTTCCCTCCTCTACATTTTTGTACAAAATTTTCTTCTACTAATAATATACGTAACCATGTTCCCACTTTCCTCCGGTCATTTCAATTTATTATCACGAACTTGCCGACCTGCTCGCCGACATCTGATTCCACATGGAAAATGTACACGCCACTTGAAACGAGCTCGTCGTAGTCATTCAGGACATTCCACCACTCATCACCGCCGAGGTCGTTAGAAACACCCGATGCCGAAGTCTCCTGATGCAACAAGGTTCGCACTAATTCACCATTGAGATTGAAGATTCGGATCGTACACCTGTTGGGCAGGTTGATGAATTTAACCCGACGCTGCACAAAACGTGTCTGCCATTCGTTATGAATAATATACGGATTCGGCACTACCTTGACGTTCAAGAGCATCGCACTATCCGTGAACACACCCGGTGTGCCGGTTATTTGTACTTCGCCATACACAGAAGGCGGCAGATAGTCTTCATTCACACGAATGACCCATGTCTCATCTTCCTCAGGCAGAATCGTATCGTACATGTACGAATTATTCCGTAACGCGATCATCCCGCCGTTGATATAAAGATAACGAGTCCTCTCCGAAGTCGGAAATCCAATACCCACCTGGATCGTATCATGCGAGGGTTTGCTCCACGCCGTAGGTGGCGAATGCCAGGTAAAACACCAACCGTCAGCTAGGTGCCGTGTCAATGGCGTATTCTGATACTGCCGGTAAGGAATTACCTCACCAGTCACCAGATCCGTCACCTCGACCGTATTCACCGGACCGCCCGGATTCTTGCGGCGCCAGACAATCTCGTAGTCATTACCCCGCCACGCCCAAAGACCATGCATGTACACGGTATCGGCACTATCCTCTGCTGCAGGCAAGGGCACTGGTATGCTGGCAACAAGATACTGCGACGGATAACTGCCGCTCATGATCTCGATCGAATCAAAGACCGCAAATGTCGCCGGCAGTTCCGGGGTGCCGATGTCTGGATTGATTAACATCCCATTGACAGTAGGCGCAATCTCGTGCGGCACATATCCCGAACCGATACGCACTACATAATCGATCGTATCCAACACTCTCGCGTCATCCTTTAGCAATGCTGTATAGCGGCCGCCCGTATACGGTATCTGATGATCGTGCTCGTTCGTGAAAAAAACCGTCGCCGTATCCGGCGCCAAATACTCGATATACAGCCGATAATCCGCATCGATATCCTGCGGATAAGCGACCGAAGCATCGACCAACTCGGCAATCTGTTCATTACCAGACACCAACTCGATCATGGGATCACTTGGCGGCACGTAGTTCGCCGGATCACGGCGGGCGCGAACACTGTCACTGCTCAAGCCACTCTCAAACCAGATCGCGCGCGGCCCGTACACCTCTACAGAATCATACTGGTAAACCCAAAGAGTATCATAATTACCCAGCGTATCTATGTAAACATAAGGGGTAGAATCAATGACAAAGATCGAATCGTAAGTCGCTCTGATGTAATTGTAATCGAAGGAAGTCACCGCATAGTGATACATAAAACCATTGCGCACGTCTTCGTCAACAAAGATATGGGATAGACCTGTATTGCTCGCTGCCAAAGGTTCGGGTTCGAATGCAGTATCCGTAATGGTAATATCATTGCTCAGATCGAAGGATGCCAGCATTTCCCATGTACCGACCTGCCCGGTCGTGCTCTTCCAGACACGGTATCCCTCGAAATCATACTGGCGGTAGAACGGGTCATAATTTAATGAATATGGGTCACCGACAATATCAAACCACGGATCTCCGGTCACTTCGGGCAGGTTATCCCACACCAGGGTTATCTTTGCATCACCGGGGATAAGGGTCAGGCCAGGTGATGGCGGCGGTCCGGGTATAAACCAGTTCATATCGTGGCAGAACTGCGCCCAGTAATCAACCAAAATCAGTGCCGTATCCGGCCTCATATAATAACCATACCAATTTGCGAACACCAGGGCAAGCACGAGTGTAGCCGTCGAATCGGGCATGAGTTGGAAGGGTCCGCTCGATTGCAGCCAGCGCTGGTCATCGGGATCTACAGGAACTGTATCGTACGGTTCGTAAGCACCGGTGTGGTAATTGTATCCGGCGAGTGTCATGTATCGCTCGCGATCATAATTCGGCTCCAGATTCAGGGTGAACCGTTTGAACGCGGTCATACCCAGCTGCGGGATCTCTGACGGGTCGCGCCAGTCCTGCAAACCATCATGGTCAACATCCCATGCCGCGGGAGGCAGGTTGTTTACGAAATAAACACTGTCCCTCTCGTACTGGTCCAGAATACCATCGTCATCCTTGTCCTCGCCCTCGACCAGATCATACGGTGTCCTGACCAGATCATAGCCCATGGCAGCGGGGTACCACGGAGGTGTCCCCGGCTCTTCTGTTTCCTGCCATTGATAAGCCAGATTGTCGATATAAAATGAATCTCCATTGATTACATACCACTGGCCCACAATAGCAGAAATACGATCGTTAGCTACCGTACCTGCTTCGTTGCCTATATCATTATCCGCACAGATACCAAGGTAGAACTCGGTCATATTCTGTCCCGAGACATTCTTTATTTCAAAGACTAAATACGCAACATCCATTAATAAATTCAAACTCCACACATGTACACTCTGGTAGACTTCAAAGCCAATGGGTCTGGTATCGCCTGCAACATGATAAAGACTATCAGCATCGTTATATACACACCACGAATCCTGATGGGAGAGTGATCTTTGAGGCGCGGTTGGATAGGTCGCGGCCGGCGGCGGCCATGGATTAGGATAGAAATATATTATCGCCTGGGGATCGCTGACCGACATGCCGCAGAGACCAGGCGCGTACTCACTCGCGCCGCCCGACGGCATGTAACCGATGGTCACCATTGTATCGTTCTCGACCGTATCTACTGCACCGACCCACGTTCCGGCACCGTAGATATAGTTCTGACCAGAACCCACCGGCCACCAGCAGCCAGCATTGTTCCCGGTTTCGTCCTGTCCGAATTTGCCGTAGTTGCTGACGCACAATTCTACGTTGTTTATGTTATGCCTCAGGATCTGAAACTCCCGGCCTGTGGTGGTCGTGACTACGGTTCTGCCGAAGACGCATAATGCCGTGCTCAACAAAACAAATATGATCTTCATGATCCCTCCCCTTTCTGCTACAAAACCATCAGATCATATGAGCAGGACCACCAGGAATATGATGACCCTTCTCGGGTGACTCAAGAACAAGATATTTCCCTTTCATACCAATACTCCGGTGGCCCTGCTCATGATTCCTCTCAATCACCGTTTGCGCCGCTTCTATAACAAATCATAATAAGCGGCTGTGAGAAATCTGTGAATTTTAGTGCTCAGCCACCCGGGGGTGCATTAGCAAGAGCCTCATAGACCTCCACGGTCTCCTTTTGGGGCTCGGTTTTAAGCTCTTTCCTGAGAGCCTTTTTTAGTTCCTGAAAGTCCTGTTCAATTTCACCAAATCTACCCAATTGAGCAAGTACACGCATCAATCTACAATGATGCTTCTCGTCAAGAAAGTTCAATGATATCAGTTTCTTGCTGACGTTCATCGCCCCGATGTATTCCCCGTCTCCCTCGTACTGTTCAAAAAGCATGACCAAACCTTCTTCATACCTGGACTGATAGTGCCGCCGCATCTGCTCTACCCAATCATCATACCACCCAGATGCAAAACCTTCTTTATATACGCTGCTCATCTTGTCGAGCAACCTTCTTTTCTCTGCCTCATCAGCCGTCTCTTTTGCCTTTTTCAACAAAGCCTCGAACTCATCGGTATCAAGATTCACCAAAACGCCCGAAACCAATTGGTATGAACCCTTGGCAGAACATATCAGGTCTTCTTTTATCCCAAGCGTCGACCTGGTAATTTCCCTTATGTACTGCATTGCCTTGCGCAGGCTGATACTTCCTTTTTTACTGGACACTTCATGCCACATGGTATCGATGAGAATATCACCGCTTACTTTCTCACCCTTGTGCAGGAGCAGGTAGAAGAAGAGTCTTTTTGTCTTTGATGTCTGCCACAGGTCATCATCGATCGGCCGGTCATCAATAACAACCTCTGGAACGCCGAAGAATTTTCCATCGATCCAGTGGATGTCCAGCTTTGACTTCTTTATGATCGCCTTCACATACCCCTGCTCGATGTCGTGCGAGCGGATCACCTGCATCATCCATTCATTCTGCCGTAATTTCTTCAATAGCAGATAGTCATATCCCTTTTCGCGGCTTATCCGCGTTGCCCTGCACAGGAAATCGCAGCTCTGAGTTGTGTCATTTAAAAGGTAAAATAATCTGCTAAGTTCCATACCAATGAGGAATTGATGGAAGATTTCATTGAATTTCTCTGCGAGATGCATAGACGCAATCAGTATATCCTCTGCGTCGCGGAACTTACCCTCCGCCATCCTTATCATCCCTTCTGTCACAAGATAAGGTATTGCTTCCGCATCATCGCGTGATTTCTTCAATGTCCATATTGCCGAAAGACACTTCTCGGCTTCGATAAGATCTCCATCCGCCAGGCATATCTTGCACATCTCATTCATAGCTATGACCGTCAAACGTTCGACACCAAGTTTATCGGCCATTTGTAGCGACTTGTTGAGATATTGTTTCGCTTTTTCCAATTCCTCGGCTTCTTGATACAAAAGTCCGTAACCGCTCCAAAGCGCAACCATTGACCACATATCATTATATGAACTGCACGTCTTCACACCAATGTCCAAGATCGACTTCGCCTCTGCTGCGTGGCCAAGCAAGATACTAAACCTGGCCGCATTAAAGAAACCCGCCCCGCAACCAGGCGAAAAATGATGGGCAAGTATACCAGTTATTTTCGAAAGTTTTGCATAGGCAGTGTTCAGATTACCCATTTTCCATTCGCTCATTGCCCAGTTGTTGAGAATACTCGCCTCAATATCTCCATATCCCCCGTGCTGTGCGATCGTATAGGCCTTATCATAGAGGCTTACGGCCTTAGGCGAATATCTTCCACCGAGTGCTGTGTGAAGCGAACCGAGTGAATTCAGTATCGAAGCTCTCGTCAGGCTCGAACCTCGCGGACATACTTTAAGTGCATCACGGTAGTAACGCATGGCGGACTTGAATTTACCCTCGGTGTAACTGATGCCACCCAGAGCGTATAAAACATCTGCATGCTTCCGTTTTGCCCGTGGCATCTTTTTCAAGAGCCCCCGAGCTCTCAGTATACTCTTGCGGGACTCGACAAGCCTTCCCACGATGGTTAATGCGCGGGAATATGTAATGAGAAGATCGTGATCGCGAATGCGGATCTTCGCCGGGATCTGCTCGACATAGCTACATAACATTCCGCTCCTGCCCTCCCCCGTATAGAGGGGACCGATTCTGTTTATTATGGCGATCATTCTCTTGTATGCTCCTGCCTGCGCGTAGAATGAAAGTGCCTCGTCATACTTATCTTTCTTCGCGAGATAGTCAGCAGCACGCATGCGTATTGCCCTCTTCAGCTTCGCATCGGTGAACTTACTGTAAAGAAAATCCCTGAATAGATTATGCAAGCGGTAGCCATGCTCTGGTATTTTAACGACAAAAGCATTGCGCCTTGCCAGTTCAGAAAGCAACACACTTGAATTCTTGCGTCTTGTGGCAGCGTCAAACAACTCCGGATTCAGCAACTCAAATAACGAACATTCGAGCAGAAATCTGCGCATACGAGCCGTTTCCTGAAAGTAGATTTCCTGAGCGAAGTAGTTGAAGAGACCTGCCTGTGACTGCAAATATCCGCTGACCAGTGTTCTGGTATGCTCAGACGATGTAATTCCTTCAAGATAACTTGTCGATTGAATCATTAACCGCAGACTCACTGGCCACCCTTCAGAGTATTTCTCCACCCATTCGAGATCCCGTGACTTCAGCGGAATCGAATACGTCTTCTTGAAAAGCTTGCTGATCTCGCCCTTGGTGAATCGCAGCTGCTGACTGGTCAATTCAAAGAATTCATCTCTGGCTGTCATCAGCGCAAAATAGAGGTCTGGTTCTGAACGCGACGTAATGATGAAATGCAGGTTAGCCGGCATGTGTTTGAACAAGAAGTCGAGCGTTTTGTCGACAGCCGTGGAAGGCTGCAGGGCATGATAATCCTCCAGGATGACGTACGTGTCTTCCTTTATGCATTCCACGACTTCGTTTATGAACGTACCAACAATAATATCAGAATAACGGTACGGCTGGTTAAAAAGATGGCGTAGATGAGCCACCTTCCTGCCAAAGGATGGCTTCAGTTTCTGTAACCCGGCAACGAGATAGGAGAAGAAAACCGCGGGCTCGGCATCCGTTCTCTCGAGATGATAATAGACAATCGGCCTGTTCTTCTGCGACATGAAATGTGACAGTAATGTAGTCTTTCCATATCCATGACCCGCGCACAGAAGTATGACCTTCTTATCGAGATTTCTCGACATGATATGCAGCAAACGCTGACGCCTTAGGGTTTTTGTCTTTATTTCCGGAGGCTGCAGTTTACTAAGTAAAATTATACCAGGTTCCTTCCCTCGCACAATAAAACTATAACTGACAACTTCTAAGTTGTCAAGCATTGTTTCAAACGCCATACATAGAACGATGTTTCACACATCGCCATTCGTTTGACGATTTCGAAAAGCGAAACGGATAACGGCGTCGATCATCAAAACCATCTTTCGAAAACGCATCGCTCTTCGCAACCAACCAACGTAGGACGATCTCCATGATGTTGACACCCATCACGCAGGCTATTATAATGAACCGTGAAGGTCGACGTTGCTATTCCCAAAACAAGAGTGGATTTCCTCACTTACAATACGTCCGATGACCTAAATCCCGGTGATCTTGTACTCGTCCCGGTCAGGAAGAAAACGAAATTCGGCATTGTCATCAATAAAAACTCGCAAAGGGATGTTTCGGGCATGAGGGATATCGAAGAAATTCTCCACAGAGAATTCATTCCACAAAATCTGCTGACCTTGTACCGGTGGTTGGCAGACTATTATCTAACACCTCTTGGAGAAGTTCTGAAGGTCGCTTTACCATCCAAGATCTTGAAAAAATACGAGTTCGTTGAGATAAGTAGAGGTGAACCTGCAAAAGTCCGGGCACCAACGCCTAATTATTATCAGAATTTCGCGATCAGGCAAATCACCGAAGCGCTGGATGCAAATATTTACGCAACTTTCTTGTTGCACGGAATAACTGGAAGCGGCAAGACCGAAGTCTATATAAGGTGTATTGAAAAAGCGATCAAAAAGGGAGGCCGGGCACTCGTTCTCGCACCTGAAATATCGATGACGCCCCTGCTATTTGAAAGATTCGAGGAACGATTCCATAACGAAGTAGTCACTATTCACTCAACGTTGTCGGATAAGGACCGCCGGCAGATATGGCATGCCGTCAAGGATGGGAGGTACCGCGTTGTCATCGGGCCTCGCTCAACCGTTTTCATTCCAATGCCGGGCCTAAAGATCATCATCGTCGACGAGGAGCATGATCAATCCTACAAAGAACATACACGTATGCCTCATTACAATGCACGTGATGTAGCTGTCGCGCGCTGTCAATTTGAGAATATTGTTGCCGTACTGGGAAGCGCCACTCCCCAGGTCGAATCTTACTACAACACGGAGATCGGCAAGTACCGGTTGCTCGACCTCAAAGAACGTATCGATTCCCGGCCACTTCCAGAGATCGAGATAGTGGATATCAGACAAGAAGCGAAACCATATATATCACCAGAGCTGCAATCCAGGATCGAGCAGACGGTCAGAACCGGTGAGCAGGTGATTATCTTTCTTAATCGGCGGGGCTTCGCGGCCAGCCTCATGTGCCCGCACTGTGGATTCACCGCCAGGTGTCCTTTCTGTAACCTCCCACTCGTCTACCATAAACCCGAGAAGGATGACTCGGCATCACTCTCATGTCACATCTGCGAATACAAGTCCCCCTTGCGAAGCACTTGCCCCAAATGCCGTCGGGGCACGCTTCTATATCGCGGTGCTGGAACCCAGCGTATCGAAGAACTACTAAGAAAGACAATAAAAGATTTGGAAATCGCCGGCCCCGAAGACCGTTCACTGATCGTGCGCCTCGACCGGGATTCGGTTCGGCCAAAGGGCAAAATGCACAGCATTCTGAAAGCCTTTGAAAACGGAACTGCAAAAATACTCCTGGGAACCCAGTTAGTTACGAAAGGGTTCGATTTCCACGATGTCACGCTCGTTGGCATCGTCAACGCAGATATCATCCTTCACCTACCAGATTTCCGGAGCGGAGAAAAAACTTTTCAGGTGCTCACCCAGGTTGCCGGACGCTCTGGCCGGGGCAAGAAACCAGGAAAGGTCCTTATCCAGACCTACCACCCTGAACAGTATGCAACAATCTTCGGCCAGTTGCAGGATTACGGGAAGTTCTATAAGAACGAGTTATCGAGCCGCAAAGAATTAGGCTTCCCCCCATTCTCAAGACTTATTCTCATAAGGCTCAAAGGAACGGACGAAAAGGGTATCTGGAAAGAAGCGAACAGAATACACTCATTACTGCAGAAGACCGGCGGCTTCGAAATATTCGGACCGAATCGTTCCTTCTATTATAAAATTAGAAAGCAATTCCGGGTATTCATTGTTCTTAAACTAGGCAAAAATTATCCTCACCGCAAACTAAGATTTCTACAGGAATACAGGACAGGTAAATGCCAGATCGAGATCGATGTTGATCCGATCGACGTTTTCTAGAATATTGACTTGATGATTATTTGGAGATCAGTGACGATGGACTGGTTTTTTATGTAGTATAGATTATAGTAATCCTTTTCTTTATCTGTCAATTCGTGTTTTTTCTCTCTTGATTTTAGCTGGACCAACCCAGTCAAGCCGGGTTTGTAAATGGGATGGAAATTGTCTGCAGTACACTCTATTATCTCCGAACCAACAATGCTCAGACGTCCAACGAGTATTGAGAAATACAGCGGAACGCGTTTCATGAAACCAAAACCGCCGTCGAAATAGCATACGCTCACCCCTTTTCCGTTGGCATCTATTATCTTCTTCGTTCGAAACCGTGCACCAGCAATGAAATTCAAAAGAAAAAATGGTGCACTAAGAATGATAATAATGGCCGAAGCAATAATATCGAACAACCTTTTTACCATCAGATCAAGTGGACCTGCAAATGCAGTAATATCAAGCATCGGGACCGAATCTATCTCATCAACCGTGGATTTTGCCACAATGTATTCCACCTCGTGTGGTACAATACGGAAATTCACGCCCGTGCCCCTTGCCCGGACAATGGTCTGTAGAATCTGGGCGTTGGTTAGACGATCCGAAGAGAAAATAACATCATTTATCTTTTCCACCCGGATCAAATCTTTTACATTTTCGATGGTCGCCAGCACTTCGAGGCCGTCTATTGCCCTGCCAACGGTCTTTGGGTCGAAATCGACGAAACCACATATCTCATAATGCATATCGGGTCGCGCACGTATCTGTTTGAGAATCCTCTTTCCCTCATGGCCTGCCCCGACTATTATCGCACGTCGCAACCTTGATAGCGGTGCGCGCCTGGCTCCGGGCCCTGCAATTCTGTAAGCTACGCGCCATAGCGAAGCGAGTATTAGTATCAATGAAAATGATATCAAAACGATGATACGCGAATACGCGAATTGCTTGAAGAAGTACGTGAACGTCGAATTAGTCAGTAAACCGAACATCGTACCCCAGACTACAGGCTTCAAATGATAATTGCCCCTGCGCTGATACGCGCCGAACAAATAAATGCTTGTCATCCAAACCACCGTGTATATCGGCAGCACAACATTGAACCTCGCCAGCGGATAATGAGGAAACCTTATCCGCATTGACAGGATCAGACTCGCCAAAACGATAAAGAGATCCAGGAGCGGTGGCGCAAGGTTCTTTACCGTCTGCAACAAAAAAGCCATCGTTGCCCTCGCGTAAATACCGGCGGTGAGCAATATCCTCAGCAGGAATGAATAACGTCCCTCAAAATGTTTTCCCACGAATATCAGCATTGTCGAATAGAACTTGGCGATGATCGAAAAATCGCTCTTCTTGCTGCTCTCCCCTTTGTAGTGTATCGCCTTGGTCAGAGGAGTATACATGATTTTCCAGCCGGCCTTCTTTATCCGGTAGGAAAGATCGATGTCCTCGCCGTACATGAAATAGTCTTCATCAAAATAGCCGACCCGATCAAGCACGCTCTTTCTGAGCATCATCAGAGAGCCGGAAAGAACATCCACCTCGGCCTCCGCGTCCGGATCAAGATAGGTTACGTTATATTGCCCGAATAAACGACTCTTCGGGAAAACGCGGCTCAATCCGATTATCCTGCAAAAGGCCACCCAGGGGGTTGGAAAACTCCTGCGGCTTGCTATTTGAAAAGAGCCATCCGGATTGAGCAATTTGCACCCAACAGCTCCGACATCCTGACGCTCGTCGAGGTACTTTTTGAGTACGGCCAACGCATCTTCCTGGATCAATGTATCAGGATTGAGAATGAGGATATATTCGCCCTGCGCGACCCTGATCGCTTGATTGTTCGCCGTGGAAAATCCAACATTGGTGTTGTTCTCAATGAGATTGACATCCGGGAATTTTTTCCTGACCATGGCCTGGCTGCCATCCACCGATGCATTATCAACAATAAATATCTCGATATTCAAATCCCCGCGTGCGCGACCAATGGCAATAAGACACTGCTCGAGAAACGCTTTGACATTATAATTGACAATGATAATGGAAAGGTCCTTCTTCATCATGGAATTATAGGTCAACCAATGACAAAGTCAATAATGTAGCATGCAATCATATTTCGTACATATATATTCTATCCTCGGGTAGGCAGTCAACCATTTGCCAACCGTCAAATTCCCAGACATAAGAAACAATGCGCGTACCAGGTTTTAGCTCGCGTTTGAATTTTTCCTTGAGTCGGTTGTTAGTTGGTCCGTATAAGAAAAGCATTACAGCCGTCGCGTCGCCAATATCTCTTTTGAAAAAATTGCCGAATATGATACTAACCCTTCTGGACTGCCCCGAAATAATCGTCATAAACCATGCAAATATAAATCTGAAAGGGTCGATCTCGATCCCGACTCCGCGCGCGCCGAAACGTTTTGCGGCCGCAATCAAGACACGTCCATCACCACAACCAAGATCGAACACAATGTCATCGTTACCAACCTTGGCGATTCTCAGCATCTTATACACCTTATCCATGGGTGCAGGGTCAAAACCTGCGCCGACGGATAGTGCCCAGTATTTCCACAACACGTAGATAACGAAAACAATGAGAAATATTGCCAGGAGTTGTATCATTTCCCCAAGGAACGAAGATTATTGTTTCTTAAGATAGGGCTTGATGAATTTCAGAATAAACTCCAACCTCTTCTCGCGCCTCCGCGGCGAACCATGCCTGGAAAGCCCGTGCGGCTCGCCTGGGAAATGTACCATTTCCACATCCCTTCCGAGTAGTTTGAGTGCAGCATATAACTCCTCAGCCTGGGTGATCGGGCATCGATGGTCCTGCTCACTATGTATTATCAGTAACGGGGTCTTCATCCTTCTTACATATTTAATTGGAGACATGCTCCAGTAGAACTGAAAATTTCTTTTGTCCCACCAATGACCCTTGAATTCTCTGGACATCGCAAAGCCAAAATCCGATGACCAGAAGGATAACATGTTAACTACGCTGCGCATAGTCACGGCAACCTTGAATAGATCTGTATGACCGATGATCCAGTTGGTCATGAATCCCCCATAACTGCCGCCCATAACACCCATTCTCTTGCGATCCACGTATTTCCTTCTCGTTATCACGTTCAAACCCTTGATGATATCCCGCGTATCCGGTATGCCCCAGCGGTTGTGCAGGTCTTTGGCGAATTTCTCGCCATATCCGACACTGCCGTGCGGGTTCGAGTAGAACACCACATACCGATTCGCCGCAAGCACCTGGAATTCGTGGAACAGAGAATTACCGTATGCAGCGTGTGGACCACCATGGATCTGGACGATGAGCGGATATTTCCTGCCCGGCCTGAAATCAGGAGGTTTCAGTAACCACCCTTGTATTTCATCACCGCCATGACCCTTCCATCTGATCTCTTCTGGCACGGCAAGCTTGTGTGCCCTCAGATAATCCCGGTTTAAATGCGTGAGCTTTTGACGGACACCATCCCGGCAGATATAGAGGTTGCCGGGATCAACCGGATTGCTGATCGCCAGTACCCAGGTACCGACTCCGTCATGATCAAAGGCGTAAATGCATTCATTGACTCCCATCACTTTGCTGGCTTTCTTATTCTTTATGTCGATACGATAGACGCAATAATCGCCGTGATCTACCGTTATATCGTACAGAAACCTGCCATCACTCGAAAAAACAGGACGGTTGGACGCATAGTTTCCTAAATCGTCAACCATCAGTGCCTCAAAAGTGTTGTCGAACGATTTTGTCAGGTTAACTGCCTTGCCGCCCTTGACCGCAACCAACCATTGGTTAATATTGCGCCAGCCAACCCATTCCTCCGGATACAACCTGCCCCGGTATGCCAGATATTTACCATCCGGTGAAAAAACGGGCGACCATTTTGGTCCGGCCGGTGTCTGGATCTTTCTTTCTCTTCCGGTATTCATGTCCACAAGATAGATATCATAGTACTGGAATTTTTCCTCAAAATGCTCGTTACGGTTTGAACTGAATGCTACATACCTGCCATCGGGTGAAATATCTGAAAAATCATCACCATTACGCCCCCGTGTCAGTTGTTTCATCTTACCTGAGCGCACACTAACCTTCCAGACATGTTGTTTCTCCTGAGGCAACATGCCCATCCCATCCAGTTTATACCACATACTCTTTATGTGATGATATAGAGGCGGTTTATCCTTATCCGGTACCCTGTCTTTGTCCTCTTTCTTGACCGTGAACCCGCAAACGATATTCTTGCTGTCTGGAGTCCATCCGTAATTGCCAAAGAACCCTTCTGCATCAGTAATAGCGTAAGCCTCACCACCGTCCGAGGGAATCGCCCATAGATTCTGTTTCTGTTTATCAGTTCGAATGAACGAAATCAGTTTTCCATCTGGGGACCATCGTACTTTCTTGATATCTTTTTTCCCACGGACAAAATGGCGAACCTTACCCTTATCATTAACCACGTAGAGATTTGTGTAGTATTTATTATCCTTTCTTTCCATCCACTCTACCGTGTATGCAACCTTTTTACCATCGGGTGACAGGGCAATTTCCCTCAGGAAATCAATCCTGTACAGATCACTGATTGCCACATGTTTTCTTCTCATTTGTCCCTCTTTCCTTTTATGCCAATGAATTTTTTGATGTTTGTCACACGTGGCTTGTGGAGCCACTGCAATATTTCGAATGCACAATCCAATTTGGGATTGCCGGCAATTGCCCGCTTGACGTAGAACAGGGCATGCTCATAGTCATGGTTCATCCTGCTGCACTGCGCAAGTCCGCAGAGAGTCAACGGGTTTTCAGGCGTCATGTTCAAAGAAAACCTCAAGTGTTCAGATCCCCGCACTGCATCGCCCGTCAGCAGGTACGCCAGTCCTACTCGTTGATTAAGAAAAGAATCGTTCGGGGCCGGACTCAATGCTTTTAGAAAACAAAAAAAAGCACCCATCCTGCCGATTCCTTTGTATGGTGTGAACAATCTCTGGAAAAAATTTATCTTGATCTTCAGAAAAACCTCGCCGCGCAAAAGCCAGATCATAGGTGTTTCATCAGTTCCAACCGGAACATTGATAATCTCCTTCGCCTCACCGATCATCCCGCCACTGGCGAGAGCAAATGCCTTGGCATTCCGTAGAAGGTCGCCCCATCCCAGCCTTTTCGCAGCCTCGTCCGACCAGTATGTTGCTGCCTCATGTCTTCCTACATCGACAAGAATCCGTATCTGCCCGATCCACGCATCGAGGTTATGCTCATCATGAAAGAGTACCCGAGCGTAGCACGCCAGCCCATCCTCGTAGAACCCACGAAAATAGCAGTCGTGGGCTCTGAGCAGCAGTTGCTGAACTACAGAGCCCGGGGCTCCATCATCAGGATCTCGTTCTTGTAATATCTTCCGGTGTTGACCGTTTCCGAGTAATATCCTGCTGAACGCTTCCTCATCATGATGCGGTAGGTCAATTGTGGAAAATGAACTTAATTTCATCTACCAGTTGGTAAGAATATTGGTGACGAGCCTTTCTGCGGCCTTTTTTGCGGCCTCCCTGATGCCCTGCTCTTCATCGGTATCGTAGAGAGCCCAGTCTGATACATCGCCCTCCCAGAAAACTTCATTTCTGACCTTATCGACACAGCGCATCGAGTATCTGACCGTGATCTTGTATTGAAGGATCGTCTGGTCAGAAGTATACGTATAGGGGTCTTTTGAAAAACCCGATACACTCCCCTCAAGCACGAGATCGGCGCTACCCTCATCGACGATACGCAGACTCGAGCCGCTACGAAAAGCCTCGATCACAGTATTCGTTGCCAATTCATCAAGACCAGGCTTGAGTGTTCGGTTTTCCAGGATACCTATGTATATTTTCTGCATGTATCCAGGCATCAATGAGCGTGTTGAATATCCGCAGCAGGAGAGCATCAAAATCGCAGATACCAGGCAGACCGTTGCTACAGATTTCTTGATTAAAATCATATCATAAACCTTTCCAATGCGCATGCTTGTTCTCCAATTCTATGGTTCGAGATGCTCGAGCCGCAAATTAGCCTCTGCGGCGATCGGATCACTGATGCCTCGCTCACGTATGATCTGTTCATAGACTTTCTTCGCTGCTTCAATTTCATCCAGAAGTTCCAGAGTGATACCGGTCTTGTACCGTGCCGTAGGCGCCCACATCTCATCATCAGGAAAGATATCAGCAATTTTCTGATAACTATGGAACGCACGTGTAAAATCACCCTTTCCAAGGTATGCCTCACCCAGCCAGTAATAGTATGATGGTTCTGCCTTCGCCCTCACCGCGACCTTGAGATTCTCGATCGCCTCGTGAGGCCTTCCTGCCCGCAAGAAAGCATAACCGATCTCAAAATGAACATCAGCCTGTTCTTCATCAGAGACCATGGCCAACATCTTTTCACCGGTATTGATCACCATACGCCAGTTGCCGGCCTTCTTGTAACTGATCAATTGATTCTGCATTGCGTCTGACGTCAATGCAACATCTTCACACGCCAGGCCATAATAGTGGCCTGCCGAATCATATTCCTCCTTCAGATAATTCAACGTTGCGATCTTAAACAACGCATCATAGAAATGATCGCCCCGGCGAAAATTAGAGACATAATATCTAAACCTGTAAAGAGCAGTATCCATCTCGTTGTTCAAAAATGAAGTCATCGCCCAATTGTAGTATAAACCTTCAACTGGCTCCGTCGCTGTATGCTGAATTATGGAATCGTAATATGCTCTCGCCCGGCGGTATTGCTTGGCACTGATAAGATATTCACCATAGAGGTTCAACAATTGATCATCGGTTTCCTGAAGATACGCGTGGAATAGAGAATCGGCACGAGCCATGTTGCCAGAACGAGCCAAACTCCGCGCATAGATTCGAACAAGAGCAGTGTCACCCGCTAATTCGGTGATATCGACCGAAAGAATGTCCCCATAAGACTCGGCGCGATAACTCTCCAATAAATAGCCCCTGACGGCTTTTCTCAGGAGCAGAGAATCTGCGGTCTGAGTCGCTATATCAGCATAGAGATCCGTAACACCCTGACCCATGAACCTCAAACATTCTGCAAGGACATACGTTACCGCAGGGCTTCTGTAGTTGGATAGAATAATGTTCTTGGCCGCTGACTCATAATCTCCCTCCGCAAACTGATGGAATCCCATTACCTTTCGCGCGTAAGGCTCGGCATTCTTGTACCTCAAATAACCCGCAATTACCTTTTTCGCCTGCTCGTATTCACCGCGCGCCATCAAATGCTGGCAATACAACGAATCCAAATAATAGTTGTTCCTGAATTTTCCTCTGAGTTCTCTGATTCGCGACAGTGTATCCTCGGCATACTGTAGGATTGAATCGACGGGAACATCCTGGGGTGGTGCTCGCGATATCGTGTCAAGGCTGAATATCTGCACAAAGAGCGAGCGCTCATCATCATCTTCAGGCAGAAACCGTGGTAGCGGTTGCACACGGACCAATGCATATAAGAGGTCAGCCTTACGGTCAAATCCATTCATCGTCCCGAGTCTTTTGATATGGCGTGAAATATCACTGCCGGCAAAGAGCAGCGCAATCTTAGTGTAGCGGTAAAAAGCATCACCCTGGAATCGGTCTCCAGATATCTTTCGAAAGGAAAGGAAGGCATTCACCGTATCGCCCATGAGTAGAAGATTCTCCGTCAGATACAGATCACGAGTCATACCATCCAAAGATTCCAGTATCTTAACGCGCTCATGGAGATCACTCTTCGCCATCGCACGAAGAATCTTTATTGTATCAGTCTGACCACAGAAAGAAAGGATATAGCCAGCCGATGCAGGTTCCCCGTGGTCCAAAAGACGCCGACCTAATTCTTCCAGAGCAGGAAGATCGCTTATCAGAAAATCGTATTTAAGAACGTATTCATATGCAACGAGGTAGGCACTTCTCTCGACCAGTTCGCGCACGAGCAGTGTGATAACCTCATTTGCCCGCGAATCGTAACTATATCTCTCCAGAAAACGGCTGGCAGACGACAGAAATCCAACAAAATCCCCTTCGCGGTTATGAATCATGAACAAATAATATACAGCATCGGGAAAGAATTCACGGTTGCCGCCATCATCAAGGAGATTTTCGAAATAGATACGTGCAATGGCATAGTCGCCCCGTTTGTATGCATCCACCGCAAGGTCGAACTCCCTACTTCCGGCGGCATATATGTTTGTCATGACAAGAACGCACAGTAATATCCCAAAGGCGATATGATCAACCTTCATTGAAATCGATTTCCTTTCTCAGTACCTCTTCAAACATTCTTGCCGACTTCTCCCAAGAGAACTGGCGTGCCCAATGTTTGGCCGCAGAGGAATAACGGGTCCACTTTTTCTTATCATCCAGCAATTCGATTATGCGCTCAGCCATCTCCGCGATATCACCGTATTCATAGAGAAAGCCGGTCTGCCCGTGAACCACGACCTCGCGCAAACCAGGTGAATTCGCACTCACGACCGGCGTGCTGCACGACTGAGCTTCAATCGCCGTCAGACCCCAACCTTCCTTTATCGACGGCTGTACAACTATGCGCGCAGAACGGTAGACCCGATACTTTTCATCCTCGGAAACGAAACCGGTAAATTCAATATCCACGCCGTGTTCTCTTGCCAGAGACTTCAGATCATCCAATGCATCCCCGTCCCCCACGATCTTCGCCCTGATGTTTCTGCGTTTCTTCACTATCGCCACGGCTCGGATGAAATGATCGATCGACTTGTAAGCCTTCACACGACCCACGTATGCGACAAGGTCATTTTCTCGATTTCTGAAACCACTACCCCGGCGCTGGGGGATACCGCTGTATACAACATGGATGCAGCGCCTTATGCCAATATCTCTTAAATCCCGCGCGGTGCTCTTCGAAATTGCCACAAAATTGACCCGGCGGTAGAATATGCCAATCAGCCTTTCGGCGACGTAAACGTAACTAGCGAAAATAGGATTGGTCTCTCGGAATATTGTCGAACGAAAAAGATGCATCAACGTAGGCAAAACCCTTTTCCGTGTTACGAGCGTTGAAAAGAAAGGGATCTTGTTGAGATCATCCACCACGACATCAATAGGCCGGTGCCGCAATATTGACCGTAACGCGAAAGGAGCAACGAAATTGAAATTCGCCCGGCCACCAACCCTGAAGATCTCAAAGCCATCGATGAATTCATGACGACTCTGTCCTCTACCTCGACTACAAAGTAATATGATTCTATTTCCGCTTTTTACTATGCGCGAGAAAATTTCGTACAGATAGACCTCAGCGCCGCCAGCAAAAGGATTCGCCCAGTCTTGCCAATTAACGACAAGGATATTCATATACTGAGACGCTACACCTTGGCGCGCCAGTAATTGAGGATATCCTCGATAGTCTTCTCTATTTTCACCTTAGGAGACCAACCAGTGAGTCGGGAGAATTTGGCTCCATCACCTAACAGAATGGGAATATCGTTCTTTCTAATTTTTGTCGGATTTACTTTGAGCTTGAAATTTTTCTTTGAAAGAGCCGCAAAGACCCCGACCAATTCTGATATCGTATAGCCAATGCCACTAGCAATGTTATATGTCTCCTTACCGACGCATTTTTCAAGGGTCAAAACATAAGCACCAACGATATCATTGATGTTCAGAAACTCACGCTTGGCTTCAATATTGCCAAGTTCGATCAAGGGCGCCCTCTTGCCTTTTTCAATTTCACTTATCTGTTTGGCAATCGTTGGCAAAACAAAACTCTCGGCCTGTCCAGGACCTGTGTGCGTGAAGGGTCTCAGAATGATGCAATCCATACCATCGCTTTGATAATCAGCGCAAATCAGTTCTGCCGCATATTTGCTTATGGCATAGGGGTTCTTTAGAACGATGGATGCATCTTCGGACAAACATTCGCCGCCACCGTATACCTCGCAGGTCGAGGCAAAGTAGAATTGCATTTCCTTATTCAGTGATTTCGCCGCCTCGAGCAGATTTGCCGTACCTACGATATTGGTGCTGTAGGCAATCGGGCGATCGCGGAAGGATTTCGCCACCGAACTTATCGCAGCAAGATGAAAAACGATATCAGGATCATATTGTTTGAATATCTCGACCGTGAGGTCCAGATTCAAGATATCCAGCGCTACGTATTTTCCTTTTTTCGGAAGCAGTTGCGGTAAGCATGTCCCGACTACATCATACTTCGATTCATCCAACGCCTTGATCAAGTGAGAGCCGACAAAACCCTCACTGCCCGTCACAAGAACCGTCTTCATTTAACTACGCTGCGCCAGTAATCCATCAAATCGCTGAGTGTCTTATCGAATGGGATCTCAGGCTTCCACCCGGTAGCTTTTTTGAATTTTTCGGCAGATCCAATGAGTAATTCGACATCTGACGGACGCATCCGGGCAGGATCCTGTTCAACCTTTATGTTGGCCTTTGTCAATGCAACCAATCTATCGAGCAGATCTCCGACCTTCGTGCCTTCGCCTGATGCAATATTATAAACCTCACCTGGTGTGCCCTTTTCAAGGGCGAATGCGTAGGCGCGCACGACGTCCCTGACATCCGAAAAATCGCGCACTGCGTTCAAATTCCCCACACGTAACACAGGCTCTTTTTGACCAAGTTCGATCTCAATCAGCTGCCTCGCGAAAGTCGATGTCACGAATACCTCACCGCGCCTTGGTCCGGTGTGATTGAAAGCACGGGTGCGGACAATCCTCAGACCATAGCTCTTGAAATACTGATAACCCAGAAAATCCTGGGCTACTTTGCTGACCGCGTAGGGACTCAAGGGACGCAGCGGATTGCCTTCAGTTATCGGTATCTCATCTGGATGCACCATGCCATATTCTTCGCTTGATCCGGCTATGTGTATCATCGGATCCAACTTGAGCTCACGCACGCACTCGAAGAGATTCAACTCTCCGATAATGTTCGTCTCCAATGTGGCCTTTGGAGCGTGCCAGGAAAAAGGTACAAAACTCTGAGCGGCCAGATGAAAAACCAAATCCGGTTTGCTCTTCTCGAGAACAGACTTCACCGCAAACGCGTCTGTGATATCACACTCGACGAGGCTCACCTTTTTTTCCATGTGCAGAATATTCTCACGCCTTGAACGCCATTTGATCGTGCCGAAGATCTCATGTTTACCCTCAGCAAGGAAATAGTCTGCGAGATGACTACCCGCGAACCCCGATATGCCGGTTATTAGTATCCTCATATGCTCTCCTTAAAATTTAACAAAAAAGGGAAGATAGCCAATCGGGTCAACTGGCTCGCCCCGAAACCTCACTTCATAGTGAAGATGCGGAGATGTCGATTTGCCAGTGGAACCGACCGTTCCAATGACTTGACCTCCACTAACTCGACTTCCGTTGAGAACATCAATAGAATTGAGATGTCCATAAAAAGTGGAATAATTCTTATTATGTTCGATCACGACATAGTTACCGTAAAGTGAATCCCATCCAGTGCCTTCCACAATACCAGAAGCAGAGGCAATGACCGGCGAAAATTGCGGCGCTGCAATATCGAGACCATTATGCCCAAGATGGAATTCTCTGGATATCTGCCCCATTGTCGGCAGGAGCGCCGGAATGTTCTCGGGCATGTCCTTAAGAACCTCAATATCCGTGTAGTTCGGACTTATTTCTACGATACTGGGTTCAACTGGCTCGGGTGTCTTTTCTATACCCAGCATGACTTTGATCTTACGGTTGTTAGCTTCCGCGACCTGCAAGTTCTCTTTGATCTCCTCGATCTTTGTAAATTCCCTTTCAAGCTGCGCATTGCGACGTCTCAGCATCTCCACCTCCATGGCGCGGACATAGACTGCAGCGTAGTTCAACCCGGCAATGATCGCAACAAGCAGGACCGCAGCAACAATCGCTCCGGCAATGATAAGGAAATTCCTGGATAAGAAGTAGTTCCTTGAACGGCTCGAATCATCCGAGACAACGAGGATTGAGTAGCCTTTTTTCATTGCCTAATCCAAACCCTTTTCACAGACGTGCGCGAGGAGCTCTACCGTACCATTGACATCGTCCAGGTCACAGACTTCACTCGTGCTGTGTATGTACCTGGTTGGTATTGACAGCACCCCACTCATGACCCCACCTTTCACCAGCTGTATGAATGCAGCATCAGTGCTACCGTGCTCAAGAATTTCGAATTGGTGAGGTATTGAAAGGGTTCGCGCGTATTCAGCGAGTTTATCCATGATAATCGGATTCGTTATGAAACCACTGTCTTTTACCTTTATCGCCACCCCCTTGCCGACGCTCACCTGCATCTTATATGCCTCAGGGGTGTCGCCGGTGTCGGTGACATCGACTGCAAGCGCGTAGGCTGGTTCAATCGCATAAGCACCGGTTCTTGCGCCGCGCCCGCCAACCTCTTCCTGTACCGAGAAAACGAAATAGATGTCGTGAATACTCTTCTTCAGTCGCTTGGCCACCTCGATCAGGCAGTAGCATCCAATTCGGTCGTCAATCGCCTTGCCCGCGATGCACTTCTTATTGATGAATACCAACTGCTGGCTGAAAGATGCTATGTCGCCTACCCGCACCTTTCTCTGGACACTCTCCCGGTCGCGCGCGCCGACATCTATGAACATCGATTCGAATTTCGGCCGTCCCGAAGATTTGGATTCATCTTTTGAGGGTTCGATTCCGACAATACCGGTCGTCCCGTTCTCAAAAACAACTCGCTGATAAGGCACCCGCTCGGCGAACACCCCTCCGACATTCGTAAATCTCAGAAATCCGTTTTTGTCTATGTATGTAACGATCAACCCTATTTCATCCATGTGCGCGCAGAGCATGATCTTCTGCCCGCGTTTGGATTTTGCTGGTCGGTGTGCGATCAAATTACCCAATCGGTCGGTGTAAACGTCGGAACAAAGACCTTTGAGTTCTTTTTCTATTATTCCCCGAACGCGATGTTCGCGACCTGTCGGACCGTACGCGTTACATAATACTTCGATCAAACCCATTCCCGTTCCTTTCCCATGATGTTGTTTATGCTGCACCTCAGTAACTTCTCAACAGCTAAAATATCTCCTCTGGACGCAAAAGAGAGCGGCGAATGTATGTATCGTGCCGGTACACTGATCACCGCGCTCCGGACCCCGGGCCCTGCCACGTGCATGGACCCGGCGTCTGTGCCCCCGATCATCGGTCTCTTGTCCTGATAAGGAATCTTCTCCCGCTCAGCGGTTTCACGTATTGTCCTGACAAGCTTCTCATCACATATCACCGAACGATCGGCCGTGGTCACAACCGCACCCGCTCCCAATGCCGGATACTGGGGAGTGTCGCCATCGTCGGGCCACTCGCCCGACGAAGTTGTATCAACTGCGATCGCAACATCCGGCTTAACTCGATTAGCAGCAATACGTGCACCCCTCAGGCCGACCTCTTCCTGCACCGTAAATGAATAAAATGCAGGTAGGTCAGATTCCATTATCATTCGGAGCAAGATGAAACAGCCAATTCTGTTATCGAACGCCTTGCCCTGAACAGAATCACCATTCTCCCTGTATTCGGTACCGAAACTTGCATAATCCCCTACCTGAACGACCTTGCTGGCATCCTCCTTGGACGACATGCCAATGTCGATAAAAAGATCCTTCGTCTTTGGCATTTTCTTTAATTCTTCTTCCTTTGCCAGATGGATCGGTTTATGGCCCATGACACCGAGGACCTTGTCTTTGCCGATGAAGACACGTTTTGCCATCAGGACGTTGGGCATCATGCCGATCGCATGGAATCTCAGCAAACCACTCTTCTCGATTCCGGTTATCATGAGGCCAACCTCATCCATGTGCGCGGCAAGCATTATTCTGGGTCCCTTCTCAGGTCCTTTTCTGACTATCAGGTTGCCGTACGGATCCTCAGATATTTGAGTGGCATGCTTTTTGACTCTTTTCTTTATGTACTCTCTGACCCTGATCTCGTCGCCGCTCACGCCATTCAATTCGCTCAATTCTTTTAAATCCTGTAACACGGTCAAATTATATTTAATTAGCTATTATTGTCAACCTAATCAATTATTGACTACGTCTGGTGTGCGACTATACTTACTGCGGAGGAAAAGATGAATATTTTATTGTATATATCGCTTATCCTCGGATATATTTACGAAGATAGCGACAGCCTCATTGTATACAACGACACGCTTAACATCTGCGGCCAACATACTTACAACATCAAGATACACGCTGCAGACACTGCCAGGTTGTTTATCACGTCCTGGACCGGCAGTGCAGATTCCACAGGCTGGCTTGTACTCAATGCTCCAGACATCCATATCACAGGTTTGTCAATGATCACAGCAGACGGAGCAGGCTACTGGGGAGGCACCGATGCCCATGCAGATGGCTATGGTCAAGGATACGGAGGGGCTGGAAACCTTGGCGGCGGTGGTGGCGGCGGCGCTGGCTACGGAGGCACAGGCGGCAATGGTGGCGGCATTCCCGGCTATGGCGGTATCTCCTACGGCACCAGCGATGATACCATCACACTGATCGGCTCTGGAGGAGGTGCCGGGCGACTCGGTGGTGTGGAAGGCTTCGGCGGCAACGGTGGCGCCAGTGTACTTATAACAGCGAATAGTGTGCGTATAGACTCCTCATCGATCACCTCAATGGGAGCGGCCGGATACGATGCGGTCATCGCGGCCGGCGGTGGCGGATCAGGCGGCGGAATCATGATAAGGGCTGATAGTGTAGCGCTCAGAGCAGACACCTTTGCCATTGAAGGCGGTCCGGGTGGCGACACTGACGAATACGGCGGCTACGGAGGCGGTGGCGCTGGAGGAGGACGCCTCAAGGTGTTCTACCATTCTTTTCTGGATACATCGGATCTACAGATCACATATGGGGGCGGTGAGGGCGGAATAGGGGGTTGGGGTAATGGTCAACCCGGTATGCCCGGCACAACGTTCTTCGGTGTGGAAACAGGGATATCACAAATCGTCAGTTGGATGAATCCGGCGTTCATCATACGGCCAAACCCAACCCGCGGCACAATGCATATCACGACGAAAATGACACCAGCGCAAATCAAACTGTATGATATTTCAGGCCGATTGATCATGAGTTTGGAACTCGTGAATCAACGCGAAACGGTTGATTTACGCGATCTGCAACGTGGCGTCTATTTTATGATTGCGGAAAATCAAGAGATGCGTCCGTGCAAGATCGTCGTTATTGACTGAGCGGGGATAACGGGTCCGTCGTGCTAACCATAAAGTGCGCCAGATGTAAAGGGAAGATTTTCCGGTATCTGAAGGTCGGCAAGGGCCACGTGCTCCGCTGTTATAAGTCCCGGATTTCGAGAGATTACAGCATACGTGAAGGAAGTGAGGTCTTATGCCGATGCGGTAATCTCATCGGCATCGAAGCAGACAAATGCATAAAAATGCGTAGAAATGCTTTCTTTCACACGGGAACCAAGGTCAGCAAGTGTTGACGAGAAAGACCCAATAGCGTAACGGCTGAGACGGTCCTCGACTTGGAACAGCACTATTCTCTTGCATTCAAATCAAAAGTGTGTATAATTGCCAGATCAATCATTCTTTACACATGATTCAAATGAGAGTTCAAAGACACTAGTTTGTATTAAGGGATGAGACTTTTAAGGAGGCTAATAAGATGGACGCAAAAGTCAGTGATTTTCTAAAACAACGGTTAGGGGATGAGGGCTATGGAAAGCTATCACGAATTGACAATCCTGGTCTGCATGCATTCGTTGCCAAGTATGTAGAGCACTGCAATCCGGATAAGGTATTCATCTGTACAGATGACCCTGCCGACCTCAAATACGTGAGAGAAGCGGCGCTCAAGAACGGTGAGGAAGAACCACTTGCCACCGAGGGTCATACAATTCACTTTGACAACTCCAAAGACCAGGCCCGCGACAAAGAGCATACGCTAATTCTTGTACCGAAGGGTACTGACCTGGGAGCAACGATCAAAACAGGAAACCGCGACGAGTGCCTCAAGGAAGTGCATGAAATAATGAAGGATATCATGAAAGGCCGTGAAGCATACGTCCGATTCTTCTGCCTCGGCCCCACCAATTCTGAGTTCTCTCTCCCGAGCGTTCAAATAACTGATTCCGCATATGTCGCTCACAGTGAAGATATCCTGTACCGTCAGGGATTTGAGGAATTCGTGCGCCAGGGGAAAAACGCCAAGTTCTTCAAAGTAGTGCATTCCGCAGGTGAGCTGGACGAGCGAAAGACCTGCAAGAACCTCGACAAACGGCGTGTTTACATTGACCTCCTCGAGAATCTTGTTTACAGCTGCAACACACAGTATGGTGGTAATACAATCGGCCTGAAAAAATTATCGATGCGATTAGCGATAAAGAGAGGATCAGAAGAAGGATGGCTCACTGAACATATGCTCGTCATGGGCATTCATGGTCCACAAAATCGTGTCACATATTTCACTGGTGCGTTTCCTTCTCTCTGCGGCAAAACGTCAACGGCCATGCTCGACAGCGAGACAATCGTCGGTGATGACATCGCCTATCTGAGAAAGAAAGACGGCGAGGTCCGTGCGGTAAACGTTGAAAAAGGTATGTTCGGTATTATCCAGGGGATCAACTCTGAAGATGATCCAATCCAGTGGAAGGCTTTGCATACTCCAGGTGAACTCATATTTTCCAATGTGTTAGTAACACCTGAAAAAGACGTGCACTGGATCGGCAAAGACGGCGACCTACCGCCTAAAGGCTGTAATCATGCGGGTGATTGGACCCCGGGCAAGAAGGATGCAAAAGGCAATGAGATTCCCCCTTCGCATCCCAATGCAAGGTTCACGCTTTCACTCGAGAATCTTGAAAACCTCGATAAGACCCTCCACGACCCTAAGGGAGTCGTAGTCGGTGGCATGGTCTATGGCGGACGTGATTCGGACACCTGGGTACCAGTCGAAGAATCATTCGACTGGGCGCACGGCATAATTACAAAAGGTGCCTCCCTTGAATCAGAAACGACCGCCGCAACCCTGGGTCAGGCCGGTGTGAGAAAATTCAACCTCATGTCGAATCTCGACTTCTTGTCGATCCCGGTCGGGCAGTACATTCAAAACAACCTGGATTTTTCCAAAGGTCTGAAAACGACACCGCTCATTTTCTCGGTGAATTATTTCCTTAAAGATAAAGAAGGTAATTTCCTCAATGCAAAAACCGATAAGAAAGTATGGTATAAGTGGATGGAACTTCGAGCTCACAAAGATGTCGGAGCGATCGATACACCAACAGGCCGCATCCCCAAATACGAAGACCTCAAGAAACTCTTCAAGGAAGTTCTGAACAAAGACTACACCGAGGAAGATTACAGGAAGCAGTTTACGGTACGTGTGCCCGAGAGCCTCGCTAAGATCGACCGCATCAAGGAGATCTACGAAACCAAGGTCAATGATACACCAAAAATCCTATTCGACGTTCTCGAAGAACAGCGCAAAAGATTGTTGGAGGCACAAAAGAAACACGGCGATTATATCACACCAGAAAAACTCGCGTAGGAAACCAAAAGATCAAAACAGACGAAAAGGGTCGGCCTGCGCCGGCCCTTTTTTTCTTGAAACAAAAATACACCAATGATTTGCTCACTTTTTCAGCCTATCTTCATTGACACGAACAACAATCACGCTATAATCTGCGGGAGACAATTAAAAGAACCTTGCCATTTTAGAAAATCTAAGGAGGTCAAAATATGTCCAGGAGAAAAATCGAGGATTTTGTCCGGGAACGCGATGAATTGATCGAGAACATGTCCAGATACTGCGGGCAAAATGCAAAGCGATTCTTTCATCTTGATTCACAGATCTACGAGGCTGGCGCCTTGCCCGCGAAAACCAAAGAATTGCTGGGCCTGGTCGCCTCGCTCGTCCTGCGCTGCGAGGACTGCATAGATTATCATTTGGTGAATTGCCATAAAAACGGAGTCAGTGATGAAGAACTCGCAGAAACCATGACGGTCGGGCTCATTGCCGGCGGTTCGATAACGATACCTCATCTCCGCAGGGCTTACGCGAGCTGGGACGAGCTGAAAAAAGGTGGTTTGAAATGACATCCGAATTCAATGATTTCAGAATATGGCACAGCGAAAATGCGCTTATGCAGGTTGTCAAGGCACTGAAAAAGAGGGATTTCGATGCCGAATATTTCCCTGATGCTGCTGGTGCGAATGAAGCGTTGCTGAAGGTTATACCGGAAAAAGCAACCGTTGGTATCGGTGGTTCGGTTACCGTACGCGAACTCCGTATCATCGGGCAACTCGAGAAACGCGGCAACGAAGTCACCCACCACTGGAAGCCCGAGGCCACGAAAGAAACAAACCGTGAAATAAGAAAAAAAGAAGGAACGGCGGATTATTATCTGACGAGTGCCAACGCGATAACCGAGCAAGGTGATGTAATCAATATCGATGGCATAGGGAACCGTGTCGCCCACATGATCTACGGTCCTGACAATGTCATTATCGTTGCCGGATACAACAAGATCGTTCCCGATATCGACTCTGGAGTCAGACGCAGCAGAGAAATCGCTGGAGTCATCAATGCAAAGAGAGTCGGCGCCAAGACACCATGTGCCGAGACAGGCAATTGTGTTAACTGCAATGCGCCGGGCAGGATATGCCGGGTCACGACGATAATGCAATACCGACCATGGCAAACGAATATCAAGGTCATTCTCGTTAATGAGATTCTGGGTTACTAGTATGAAGGTCGGTTTTCTACAATTCAATCCGTCATTCGGCAACAAGAAAAAAAACTTCGAAGATGTCAAGGCACTGTTGAGAGGCACGACCGCGGACATTGTAGTACTCCCCGAACTGTTCAACACGGGCTATGCATTTTTAGATAAAAAGGAATTGATGGAACTGGCCGAACCCGCCGATGGAGAAACGAGCCGTTTCATGCAGAAACTGGCACATGACGCAAACTGTTCGTTTGCATATGGTTTTGCTGAAATAGTGGATGATTCTCTTTACAACTCCATGTCTTTTGTCACCCCGACAGGAATTATCGCCACTTATCGAAAATCACATCTTTTTTTCGAAGAAAAATTCTTGTTCAAACCTGGCGATACCGGTTTCACCATCTTCGAATACAGCGGCGTAAAATTCGGCATGCTCATATGCTGGGACTGGATCTACCCGGAAGCCATGAGAACGCTGGCGCTAAAGGGAGCGCAGATAATTCTCCATGCCGCGAATCTTGTGACACCATACTGTCCCGACGCTATGAAGACACGGGCTATTGAGAATCGTGTTTTCATCATTACTGCGGACCGTGTCGGCAACGAAGCGCGGGGTGATAAAAAATTCCACTTCATCGGCAAAAGCCAGGTCGTCGCCCCAAACGGCGACATATTGGTCCGTGCGGGAGAGGAAATCTGTGTGAGGATCGTCGACATCGAGCCAGATCTGGCACTCGACAAGAAGATGAACATGCACAATGACCTTTTCGGTGACCGGAGAGCGGATATCTATTTTGAGTAGTCACTCTACCACGTACGTCTACACCACCCTCACATAATGGTGACCGCGCCTCCAGAGAGAGAGTATCGATAATACATCATATCATTGACAAAAAATGCAATCTATCTAGAATTATCAAGAGAATGAACAAAGGAATCCCAAAAATCGTAATCTGCGAGAAGTGCGGCACTGAAAACTCTGAGGGCACAACACATTGTGTCAAATGTGGCGAAGAATTATATCATGATTATTACAGGGGACTCCAACTCCGTAACACACTCATCACCCTAGGTCTGTTCCTGCTCCCCTTCGTCATCTTCTTCTACATTCTCAATTTTGAGACGTCAAGGCACTTCGAAGATCTGGTAAAGCAGCAACTGAGCTACTCTGTTGAGGTAAACGCCCGGGCAATAAAGACCTTCCTCGAAGAACGTAAACATGATCTCCTCTCTATCGCTACTATGGATGTAGCCGAGATAACCGATGTCCGTACCAGAAGAACATTCCTGCAGAGATTCTTGAAGGAAAAGCCATCATTCGACTTCATCGCTGCTGCAGACCCGTCCGGAAAAATGATCTTCTCAACCAATGATCTGCGAGGCACGGTAGACAAACGCATATATTTCAGAAAATCGATGACCGGTGAGTTCTACAACAGCGGCATATTCTACTCGGACATCCTCGATACATCAGCGATGATAATTTCTACACCGCTCTACAATCGCAATGACCGGCAGATCGGCGTCATACTCGCATCCATTTCGTTGAAGGCGCTCTACGACCTTATTCTGGACCTGCGCATCGGCCGGACGAGCGAAATCTTCCTGGTAGACGAGAATGGTATTTTCCTCTCCCCTTCCAGGCTCGGCGGCACGGTACTCAAGGAATACGGATATTACAGCAAAGACGCGAACCCCCATGCCGACGGCGGCGGAGTGCTCATTCATCGTGATTATCGCGGCGAGAATGTAATCTGCGCCTACCGAAGCTTCGAGGAATTCCACGGGTACCTCGTGTCAGAGATGGATGTCGACGAGGCACTCGCACCGGTAGCGCGGCTGAAGAGCGTTATTTTCTATATATTCTTGATATTTGGAGGTTTCCTGGTTTTCTCGTCGGTATTCTTCTCCCGGCAAGTAACCAATGTGTTGAAAAATCTGACCGGAGCGTTGAAGTCAGCACTCGACGATGCCCATCAGAAGAAAACAACAATCGATACAATAAACGCTGAACTACGCAAGCGTCTGCGCGATTGTGAATCTCTGAGCAAGCAGTTACGCGTTTCAGAAGAATACATCAAGAATATCATAAACAGTATATCGAGCGGTGTAGTCGCTTTTGACCGAGAACTCAGGATAACCTATTACAATGATTTCGTGCGAACATTGTCCGGTATGAAAGACATAGAGATAAATACAAACCTTTATGAGGCCCTGCCACTGTTGAAGAATGACGTCATCACCAAGGCAATAGACGACATATTCACCCACAAGGAACCTTTTTATATTATGAAAACATCGGTCTCAAGTGACGACCGTGATTATATCTTCAGCATATCCGGATTCCCGATAAGGCATGAGACCGATATTTCCGGGGCAACACTTCTGATGAATGACATCACAAAAGAAGTGAAGATGCAGGCCCAGATGGCGGATTATGAAAAACTATCGGCGCTGAGCCAGGTTGCCCTCGGCGCGGCGCACGAAATAAATAATCCTCTGCTTGGCATCACGTCATATATTGAACTGTTGATCGAAGAAGAGAAGGATGTGGAGAGAAGAACACAGGCCAAGCAGGTTCTGGACAGTGCGTACCGCATTTCTGAAACGATCAAGGGACTTCTAAACTTTGCAAGACCTTCGCCGCCTTCGTTCACCAAGATCAACATCAACAAATTGATCTCCGAAACAATTTCCTTTCTCAATCACCAGCCGCTGTTCAGGAAAATCAAATTTCAGAAGCAGCTCGCTGATTCCCTGCCCCATATCACCGCAGATGCCAATCAAGTCCGCCAGGTACTGCTGAATATTTTTCTCAACGCTGGCCAGGCCATGCCTGAAGGCGGCATCATAGCAGTAATGACCAACAAGGTCAAATTCGAAGAGCAGATAGAGATCAGAATAAACGATACCGGAGTGGGCATTTCAGATGAAGACTTAAAGCGCGTATTCGATCCTTTTTTCACCACAAAAAAAGGCGAGGGCACAGGACTGGGTCTGAGCATAAGCTACAGTTATGTCAAAAGCCACAAAGGGCAGATCGCGATAAGCAGTAGTCCAGGCAAGGGCACGGAAGTAGCATTAATGCTTCCCATAAGGCAAGAAACGAGAACCAAAACTGAGGTATTGGAATAATGGCAGCGTCCGTACTGATAATCGATGATGAAGTGTTGACTTTAAATAACTTGAAGCGGGCACTAATAAAGGAAGGTTATGAGGTGCTGGTCGCAGACTCGGGTGAAACCGGCTTAGAGATCTTCAGAAGGCATCGGCCCAACATAGTGCTTGCTGACCTGATGCTACCTGGTATCGATGGCATCGAAGTCCTCAAACAAGTAAAAAGTTCGGAAGCCACTACTGCGGTAATCATGATAACCGCCTACGAGATAATTGAAAAAGCGATTGAAGCTATGAAACTGGGTGCATATGATTACCTGATGAAACCGTTCAAGATAACCGAGCTGAAAGCCAGCATCGCGCGGGCACTGGAACTCCAATCGTTAAGGGTCAGGGTCTCAGATACCGTTGAAACTGAAAAAGGGAAATACTACTTTGACCGCATAATCGCCCAAAGCAAAAAAATGATCGAAGCCGTGAGAACTGCACGCCGCGTTGCGCCGCTTGAGAAAACAACAATCCTCCTTACTGGAGAGAGCGGCGTTGGCAAAGGACTCCTCGCCCGTGCGATTCATTACAATAGCGGCCGCGCCGAGGAACAGTTCATCGAGCTCAACTGTGCAGCTGTGCCGGACAACCTCATGGAGAGCGAACTCTTTGGTTATGAACCAGGTGCTTTTACTGATGCGCGCCGTCGCAAGATAGGCCTGTTGGAAAAGGCCGATCACGGGACTTTCTTCCTCGATGAGATAGCTGATATGCCGCTTCCCCTTCAGGCGAAAATCCTCAAGGTACTTGAAGAACAGTCTTTCACCCGTCTTGGCGGTACAACACAGATAACCGTAGACGTGCGTATCCTCGCCGCCACCAATAAAAACCTGCAGGCTGAGATGGAACAAGATAATTTCAGGGAGGACTTGTTCTACCGTCTTAACGTCGTACCGATCGCAATTCCTCCACTTCGTGAGAGAGAAGAAGATGTCATACCCCTGGCACTCGCATTCATGAAGGACTTCAATGTTGAACTCCATAGATCATTCAGGGGTATATCGGAACAAGCTGCAAGCGCGCTGGTCAATCATAAATGGCCGGGTAATGTCCGCGAGCTACGTAATATTATCGAAAGAGTCATGGCCTTGTATCAGGTTGAAGAAATAGATATCCAGTATTTACCGGCAGAGATAACCGTTACCAGGGCAATAGAACCGGTCATCAAGGACCAGATCGACAAGAAGACTTTCGTCACTATTGAAGAACTCGAGGAAAAATACATAAAAGAAGTGCTCAACTATACCGGTGGGAACAAAACCCGCGCAGCTAGAATATTGGGCATACATCCAACATCTTTGTTCAGAAAAATCAAGAAAAGCAAGTAGGTTATTCAGCATAAACTGCATCCAAAAATGGCAAGTTCTTTTTGCACTATAGCATTATGCTATGCTTAATAGCATAAAGATTCACCTCCAGAATAGAAGTCTCATAATTTCAACATAATTCCCAGGCACACTTATTGCATATACATTTCTTCAATGGAGGTTATTGATGGTAAAAATAAATGAGACAAAGATTAGAGAGAAAAAATATGACCCTTTCATAGAAGCAACGATGCAATACGAAAGGGCGGCATACTCCCTGGATCTTGAGCCATGGATATATAACCGGCTCAAGTTCCCGGAGAAAGAACTGACCGTGCATATGACCATCACTCGTGACGATGGCAATGTCGAAACCTATACCGGCTACCGAGTACAGCATTGCACGGTGCGTGGTCCGGGTAAGGGCGGTATTCGTTACAGTCCAGACGCGTCGCTCAGCGAGTGCAAGGCGCTCGCCGCGTGGATGACCTGGAAGACAGCCGTTATGGACCTGCCACTTGGCGGTGCTAAGGGCGCGGTGATCTGCAATCCCCCGGAGATGACCGAAAGTGAGCTGGAAAAACTCACGAAAGAATACACATATTCCATAAAAGAGATCATTGGACCGAACCGGGACATCCCGGCACCAGATGTCTGGACCAATGCCCGAACCATGGCCTGGATATGCGATGCATATAGTCGCTATGTCGGTCACTTTGAACCAGCCGTGGTTACGGGAAAACCACTGGAAATCGGGGGCTCTCTCGGACGGGCTGGAGCCACAGGTCTTGGTATGTATTTCTCCCTGCTTGAGGCCTCAAAGCACCTTGAATATCCGCTCGAGGGAAAACGTGTTGCCATTATCGGTTACGGTAACGTTGGCAGCTCCATAGCAGAATTGCTCCACCCGTATGGCTGCAAAATCATCGCAATAACCGATATGTACGGCGGCATCCATAACAAAAATGGAATCGACATCCCTGGTCTGTGTGAACACGTCAACCAAACAAAAACTGTCAAAGGATTCAAGAAATACGATTCGATCACAAATGAAGAGTTACTGGCGCTCAACTGCGATATCCTCCTCCCATGCGCGATCGAAGGCATGATAAATGAGAAAAATGCCCACAAGATCAAGGCTAAGATAATATGTGAAGGCGCAAATGGACCCACTACTGCCGATGCCGATGAGATACTGGCTGAAAAAGATGTCTTCATGCTCCCTGATATCCTCGCCAACGCCGGTGGCGTTACGGTATCATACCTGGAATGGATACAGGACCTTCAAAAGTGCTTCTTTAGCGAAGAAGAAGTCAAGAACCGGTGCTGGAGAATGATGCAGAAAGCGTTCTGGGATGTTGTGCGTGTCTCTGACAAGCACAAAACAAACACGCGGCACGCTGCATACATCCTTGCCGTTCAAAGAGTCGCTGATTCGATCAGACTGTTCGGAAAGATCGGTCGAAATTAGTCCTTCCAGTAGCTTGATAAAGCCGGGTTCTTCAGAACCCGGCTTTTTTGTTATCACATTCAACTCAGAATATCAACATACGGACAGCAGAAAACCGCTCTCAAACAACTGCATTCTGCAATAGTGCATATGGCAACAACATGTTGACTATCGACGAAAACTAAGTATAATAATAGCCCGAGAAAGGAGTGATATGAAAATCAACACGAAAGAACTATCAACTATAGTTGACAAATATCACGCAGAAAAAGCATCTCTGATTGCCGTCCTGCAGGATGTTCAAGAAAAGTATCACTGGCTGCCCCCCGAAACCCTCCAATTCGTCGCCGATAAACTCAACGTCCCGCTCATCGATGTCTACAGTGTTGCGACCTTCTACCGTGCTTTCAGCCTAACACCACGGGGTGAGCACGTTGTGACCGTATGCCTGGGCACGGCTTGTCATGTACGTGGGGCACCCCTTGTCCAGGACCGGCTGAAAAATCTACTTAAAATCGACCCCGGCTGCACCACGCCTGACAGGAGATTCACTCTGGAGAATGTAAACTGCCTTGGGGCATGTGCATTAGCACCGATCGTGGTCGTCGATGGTAACTATCACGGCCAGACCACAATCAAGAAGGTCGATCAAATCCTTGAAAAGTACAAAAAGAAACCCAGGAAAAAATCAACAACAAGGAAAAGAAAAAAGTAGCACATGATCCTTTCCCAAATACAGATACTGTTGAATGCAGAATTCATATCCGGACAAACAGCCCAACATCTTGATATAAAATACGCCAAAGCATCAGACCTTATGAGCGATGTTCTTGCTTTCTCGAAACCATATTCTGAACGAAATACACTCCTCGTAACTGGACTGACCAACAAGCAAGTGGTCAGAACTTGTGAGATCGCAGGTGTTGGAGCAATCATATTCGTCCGTGGTAAGAACCCTACAGAGGAAACAATAGAACTTGCCGAGCAGTGCAACATTCCACTGCTTACCACCAAACTGAAGATGTTTGAAGCCTGCGGCATTCTGTACACAGAAGGCATCATCGGCGCTACCCCGGATGCCTTTGAGAACAAATAAGATGCGATCCGAGGTACTATTGAAACAGGAGTTCAAGATCGAAGGCGGGGATTTCGTCAATGCAGGTGAATCATCCTGTAAGGTCAGGAATACACTGCGCGAGATCGGTATCGAGAGTGATCTTGTGAGACGCGTGGCGATCGCGGCATACGAGGCTGAAATGAATGTAGTAATGTACGCCCGTCGGGGTACAATGCAGGTGAATGTATGCCGGGACAATATCTTACTGATTATCGATGACAAAGGCCCAGGGATCGAAAACATCGACCTTGCCATGCAACCAGGCTATTCGACGGCAACCGAAGAAATGCGGGAGATGGGTTTTGGCGCTGGTATGGGTCTTCCCAACATGAAGAAGAATGCTGATGTCTTCAAAATAACCTCTCGCGTCGGCAAGGGCACGAGGATAGAGATTAAAATATTTCTCAACGGGAACAATGCCTGAACAGATCTTCATTCACTCAATAAAGGTCGACGAGGAAAAATGCATAGGCTGTGTTGCATGCATGAAGACCTGCCCCACCAAAGCAATAAGAATACGCCGGGAAAAAGCACGTATCAACTTTGAGAAGTGCATCGATTGCGGAGCATGTCTGCGTGTCTGCCCGTATGGAGCCATAATACCTATCACAACCGCATCTTCTGACCTCGATCGGTTCAAATTCAAGATCGCACTACCCTCACCAGTGATCTATACTCAATTTGGTGAACAGGTAATGCCCAACGAAATCCTGACAATAATCAGTGAAATAGGTTTTGACCACGTCTATGATGAAGCGTTGGTTTGTGAAATGATCAGTGTAGCAATCGAAGAATATCTCGACGAAAACAAATCACCGCGTCCGATAATATCTTCCACATGTCCGGTCGTTGTGAGGCTCATCCAGAGACTCTTCCCCAGTCTGTGTAAGAATATTTTGCCCCTTGAACCACCGCGTGAAATCGCGGCCAAGAACCTTCGCATTGAAGTAAATAGAGAAAAGGGTTACGCACCTGAAGAGATCGGAATTATTGACATCACCCCATGCTCTGCGAAAATGGTCTCGATAACCAGACCTGAGACCATGGAAAAATCAAACCTCGACGGCGCGATATCGATAAAGGAAATATACAACAAAGTCATGATGAAACTGAAACGGAATCTGCCAATGACTATGATGCAGACGCAAAATCGTATCAGCGGCATCGGTATTGGCTGGGCATTTGAAGGTGGCGAGATTCGGGGACTCAAATACACAAATTCGGTCTCGGTATCAGGAGTTCTCAACACAATACGAATCCTCGAAGATGTTGAGTCGGGTCGGCTTAAGAACATCGAGTACCTCGAATGCTTGATATGCCCCGATGGATGTATCGGAGGACCGCTGACCGTCGAGAATAGATTCATCGCGAAGAGCAATGTCTTGAGACTCATCAGACATTTCGGTGGTAAGAAGAGGGTAAATACTGAAATGGTACGAAAACTGTACAAGGAGAATTTCTTTTCCTTCAAGTGGGCGGTCGAGCCAAAGTCATTTCCACCGCTTGACAAAGACCGCGATAAAGCGATCAAGAAATTGAAGGATAAAGAGAGATTAATAAAGCAACTCCCTGGCACCGACTGCGGTGTATGTGGTGCACCGGACTGCCAAACGCTGGCCGAGGATATCGTAAGGGGTGAAGCAAAACTTGAGGATTGTATTCATTATAATAAAATTGTGATGAAGGACAAAAATAGTACCGGAGATAAAAATGAAGCTCGCAGAAATCGTTAAGCAATGCAATTTGAAATTAGGATCCGGAGAGACATCGCTTGACCGCGAGGTAACTGGGGGCTATTCCAGTGACCTCCTGAGCGACGTGATGGCTCATAGCAAAAAAGGAAATATCTGGATCACTCTGCAGGCACATCCCAACATCATCGCCGTGGCGGTGCTCAAGGAACTGTCTGCCATCGTGCTGGTAAACGGACGCAAACCTGATGAGGAGACGATCAATAAGGCTCAATCCGAGAACGTTCCTCTCCTGACAAGCGAGTCATCGGCTTTCGACCTTATCGGTCATCTCTATGGTATGGGCTTGCGTGGAACGCTCTGATGCTCAAATGTTTGGACGCCGACCTCCATATCCATTCCTGTTTATCACCATGCGCCGACCTGATGATGTCACCCAAGAGAATTGTTGAAATGGCCGTCAAAAAAGGTCTGGATATGATCGCCATATGCGACCATAACTCCGCAGAAAATATTAGCGCCGCTCTGAAAGTTGCACACAACACCGTACTGACAGTACTTCCTGGGATGGAGATCACCACTGTCGAAGAAGTACATGTCATTGGCATATTCCCGAGTTATGATGCGATCTTGTCCATACAGGAATCGGTTTACGCCAGGCTCACGCCGGGGGAGAACAAAGAGGACCTCTTCGGCGAACAGATAATCGCTAATGAAATTGACGAAGTCGAAGGTTATAACCACAGGCTGTTGATTGGCGCTACTAACTTCTCGATCGAAGAGGTCGTACAGGAAATTCACGATCTCCAAGGCTTAGCCATAGCGTCACATGTCGACCGGGAAGTATATAGTATAATCGGACAATTGGGCTTCATCCCAGACGGATTGGATCTTGATGCCCTTGAGATATCGTCACTGGTTACATATGATGAGGCTGCCCGCAGAATACCCCAACTTACACACTACCCCGTAGTAACATCTTCCGACGCTCACAACCTCGAGGACATCGGCCAGAGAACAACAAGATTCTGGATAGAAAAGCCAACGATAGATGAGATAAGAAACGCTTTTCAGAAAAGGGAAGGACGCGGTATTGTACTGGAGAATTGATATTGGACGACCTTTCTCTACACATTCTGGATATCATGGAAAATTCTGTAACCGCGGGTGCAAAGATGATCGGTCTTGAGGTCAGAGAAGAGACAGGAAAGAATCGCCTTATCATACAGATAAAGGATGATGGTAAAGGTATGGACAAAGAAACATTGACAAAAGTACTCGACCCATTTTACACTAAAAAAACTGTCAGGAGAGTCGGACTTGGTCTGTCCATGCTGGCGCAGGCCGCGAAAGAAGCCGGAGGCAGTTTCAAGATAGATTCCGAACTCGGCAAAGGCACAAACATCAGTGCTATTTTTGTATACGATCATATTGACCGAAAACCACTTGGCAATATGGCAGAGACGATTTCGGCGTTCATCGTCGGTAGCGGTACGGAAGTTGACCTGATCTACCGGCACCACAAGAACGGCAACGAATTCGTCTTCAGCTCGATAGAAGTCAAAAAAATACTTGAAGGTGTGGCAATTAATAACCCCGAAGTAATTGCATTTCTGAAGGATTACATTCAGGGCGGTTTGAATGAGATTTCTGAAAGGAGCAGAAAATGAAAAAATTGAAGATCGGCGATTTAGCCAAGATCCGCGACAAAGTCAGAAAGACCGCGGTGCTACGGCAAGGCAAAGCGCGGGCGAAAATCACGGTACACATGGGAACTTGCGGCATAGCAGCAGGTGCACGCGAGATACTCTCGAATCTACTCGAGGACATCCGGAAAAAGAAACTCGATGACTTGATCGTCACAACATCAGGATGTGCCGGGCTGTGCAGTCGCGAGCCAATGGCAACGGTAGAGGTCACGGGCAAGCCGCCGGTTAAGTATGTGGACCTGACGACCGAAAAAATGAGGAAAATATTGAACCAGCATATCATAAAGGGTACCATCGTCAACGAATACGCACTTGCTGTTGGCAGCGAGAGAACGCATTAACCTGCGGCCGATAAGGAGGTTAGTTTGAAAGAATTTCGAACACATTTGCTGGTGTGCGCTGGAACAGGATGTGTAGCAGCAGGGTCATACGATATCAAGAAAACACTGGAGAAAGAAATACTGAAAAGAAAACTGCATAATGAGGTAAGAGTGATCGCTACTGGCTGCAACGGTTTCTGTGAACGGGGGCCGATCGTTGTTGTTCAACCAGATGGCATATTCTACCAGAAGCTCAAGCTCAAAGATATCCCTCACCTCGTGGAGGAACATCTGCTCAAAGGACGACCCGTCAAAAATCTAATGTATGTTCCGCCGGCCGGAGAAAAACCCGTGCCAAAAATGATGGATATTGGCTTTTTCAGCCATCAAAGGCTGATCGTGCTAAAGAACCGCGGCCGCATTGATCCCGAGAACATCGACGAGTACATAGCGTTTGAAGGATACCAGGCACTCGAAAAATCACTGACCGAAATGAATCCCGAAGAGATCATAAAAGAGATCAAAGAAGCAGGTCTCAGGGGACGCGGCGGCGCCGGCTTTCCTACTGGGTTAAAATGGGAACTATGCCGTAGAACACCCGGTGACGACAAATACGTAGTATGTAATGCCGATGAAGGTGACCCGGGAGCATTCATGGACCGTAGCATACTGGAGGCAGATCCACATGCCGTGCTCGAAGGCATGATCATCGGCGCCAGGGCAATCGGTGCGACGAAAGGCTTTATCTACGTTCGTACCGAATATCCGCTCGCCCTGCAACGAATAAGGATAGCTATAGAGCACGCAGAAAAGTACGGATTGCTCGGCAAAGACATATTGGGTACTGGTTTCGATTTCTCCATCGAAGTCAAACGTGGTGCAGGAGCCTTCGTCTCGGGCGAAGAAACATCCCTGCTGGCAGCAATCGAAGGGAAAATAGGTATTCCAAAACAACGCCCGCCGTATCCCGTGCAAAAAGGCCTCTGGAGAAAACCGACAAATATTAACAACGTTGAGACATGGGCAAATGTACCTCACATCATACTGCGCGGCGCAAAATGGTATTCGGAGATAGGAACCGAAGGAAGTAAGGGAACCAAGATCTTTTCGCTCGTGGGCAAGATAAACAACACCGGGCTTGTCGAGGTACCAATGGGCATCACCATGAAAGATATCATATATGAAATTGGCGGCGGTATACCTCATAACAAACAGATAAAAGCCGTGCAGACCGGCGGCCCTTCGGGCGGTTGCATACCCAGGAACATGCTCGACCTTCCGATTGACTACGAAAGTCTACGAAAAGCCGGGTCGATGATGGGGTCCGGCGGTATGATTGTGATGGATGAGGATACCTGCATGGTTGACGTAGCCAAGTATTTCATGAACTTCCTGCGCGATGAATCCTGCGGAAAGTGCCTTTCATGTCGCGAGGGTACACAAAGGATATGGGAAATACTCGAACGAATCACAAAAGGCAAAGGCACGCAGGACGACATCGGCCTGCTCCAAGAGCTTGCCCAGGCTACCAAAGACGCTTCGATGTGCGGGCTCGGACAGACCGCGGCAAACCCGGTACTCAGCACGCTCAACTATTTCATGGATGAGTACGAGGCGCATATAAAATACAAGAAGTGCCCCGCCGTAGTGTGCAAAAGTATTATCTCCTCACCCTGCCAGCATACGTGTCCGATTGAAACCGAAGCGCCACAATATATAGCCTATATCGCGCACGGTGATTTTGACAAAGCCTATGAGATTATTCTCAAGGACAATCCCCTGCTAAATGTCTGCGCACGTGTATGTCATCATCCGTGTGAGACAAAGTGCCGGGCTGGTCAAGGCGGCAAACCGATTGCCATCCGTGAACTAAAACGGGCAGCAATCGAGCACAGCGATGGGAGGAGACGTCCGAAAACAAAAACCCCATCCGGCGATAAGGTCGCGATCATCGGTTCTGGACCTTCCGGACTGATGGCCGCACACGCGCTCGCGCACAAGGGCTATGCTCCAACTATTTTCGAGGCCCTACCCATAGTCGGCGGCATGCTCGCGGTCGGCATCCCTGAATACAGATTACCCAGCAAAGCCCTCAAGGAGGACATAAAACGAGTGCTCAATGCCGGCGTCGATATAAAAACGGAACAAAAACTGGGCAGAGATTTCACCCTGGACAAGTTGCTTCAGCAGGGATACAAGGCAGTATACATAGCAATCGGTGCGCACAAGAGCATAAAACTAGGAATACCGAATGAAGAAGCAAGTGGCGTGATCCCGGCAATGCGTTTTCTTACCGACGTCAGCCTCGGCAGGAAAGTCACGCTCGGCAGTCGAGTGGGCATAATCGGTGGCGGTAATTCCGCAGTTGATGCTGCCCGTGTAGCCAACCGGTTGCCAGGAGTCACCCAGGTTACGATCATTTACCGTCGAACACGCAACGAAATGCCGGCATACGCGGAAGAAATCGAAAGCGCGCTGGAAGAAGGCATCGATATCCAGTTCCTGACCGCGCCGACCGAAATCATCGTGAAGGACGGACACGTCACCAGAATCAAATGCACAAGAATGCAGCTCGGCACTGTAGACCAGAGTGGAAGGCGCCGACCCATACCAATAAAGGATTCGGAGTTTGTTGTCGAACTCGACACTCTCATATCAGCCATAAGCGAACAACCTGACTTGTCATTCCTTGAAGAAGAACACGATTTTGAAATCTCGGGATGGAATACTTTCGTTGTTGAAAAGGAATCGCTGTCAACAAATGTCCTGGGTATTTTTGCAGGTGGTGATGCGATACGCGGACCAAGCTCAGTAATCGAAGCGATGGCTGACGGCAAAAGAGTTGCCGAGACCATCGATCAATATTTGAAGAACAGACCGATAAGGTTAGAGTATAAGGTAACAAGACCAACAGTATACGTCGAGCCCGTAAAATTGACGGTTGCAGAGACACTTGAAAGCACCAGACAAGACTCCAGGAAAACAAAATCTGCAGCCCGTCGCAAGAACTTTGCCGAAGTTGATCTCGGTTTAAACAGAAGCTCAGCAATAAAAGAAGCGAAACGCTGTTTGCGATGCGATCTGGAAGTAAAAGAAGAAGATGAAAAGGAGCAATCATGATAAGCTTCATTTTGAATGGACTCGAGGTGCAGACCGAGGAAGGGTCGACAATTTTGGAGGCGTGCAGGTTCTATGGCATTGAAATACCCACCCTTTGCTACAACGAAGGTTTGAAACCTTATGGCGGTTGTCGCTTGTGCCTCGTCGAAATAGGCACTGGCGAAAACAGTAAACTTGTCAGTTCTTGCACGTATCCGATTGAAGAAGGTCTTCGTGTTCGCACTAATACGAAACGAGTGGTCAGTGCCCGGAAGATGATGATCGAACTACTGGTTTCCATAAGCCCGCAATCAAAAACAATCCAAGACCTCGCGTCGAAGTATCACGTGACCAAGGTGCGTTTCCCGGTACGCAACGATGACTGTGTGCTCTGCGGATTGTGTGTGCGCATGTGTAAAGAACAAATGCAGTCTGGAGCCATCGGTTTCACCGAACGCGGGTACAAGAAGAAGATAGTAACGCCCTTCAATATCCGGTCAGAACAGTGCCGACTATGCGGTGGCTGTATCTATATCTGCCCCGCCTGTCAGATGAGGTGCCAGGGCCCGGATGCACCAACTGATCTCTGCAGCGGATGCTTGTCCCTGGAGCCATCCTGCATTGAAACTCATGATGACTATCAATGCTGGATGGGCACAACCGGCGATTGCGGAACGTGCGAAGGAAGACCTGATCAGAGGAAAACAGATAAGAGATAGCAGATAATGGATGACAGCAAGATCATGGACACATTGGTTACGGTAACGAAGCCCGTTTCGGTGACGTCAAGCGGTAACGTATGAAAGAAAAAAAGCGGATAACTAGTTTTCACGACCTCGATGTTTATCAAAATACATATAAGGCATGCATTGAAATTATGAAAAGAATAGTACCAAGGTTACCCGAGAGTGAGAAGTATGACTTGAAAGACCAGCTTAGCCGTTCGTGTAAAGCAATCCCTCGCCTCATCGCAGAAGGCTATGCGAAGAGACATCAAAAAATGGGGTTCCAAAAATACTTAGATGATGGCATGGCGGAATGCAACGAGACTATCGTCAGTCTGTCTCAGGCAAGAGACATCTACGATAATTCCGCCGATGTTGATTTGTGTAATAGTTTGATTGACACATATGACAAATCCGGCCGTCAGTTATACAACTTGGCAATAGCCTGGAGCAAGTTTAAAAGGGGAAGCAAAGATGTTAGATGAACGTATCTCTAACCTTTGTTTACGAAACGGGCATCGTAACCGTTTACCTTAATTGTTTTACTTTAAGTAGGAAAGGAGAAAAAATGCCCTCATTATCAAGAATGAATGCCTCTGCGGCAACGTTAACAAAAAATAGAACTGAAGATTCAATCGTTCCGCTCAGCGGAATGTGCGTTACTTGTGTCGATGGTTGTATCGGCATGTGTGAAATAGGCAAATCCGCATATCGCGGCCACGAAGTAATATACCCGCAGCCGTTCGGCATCCTGACTGCAGCATCCGAAAAGAACTACCCGGTGGATTACTCTCACTTCAATATCATGGGCACAGCAGTGGGCGCAATGGGAGTGGAGGCCGATCCGGACAAAGCGATATTCCCGAACGTAACGATTGAACAGAAAATCGGCGCAAACAGCGACATCAAACTCAAATTCCCGATGGTCGTCCCTGGACTGGGATCAACAAATGTCGCCAAGAACAACTGGGATGGATTGGCGATCGGAACCGCATTATCCGGAACCATGCTGACGATCGGCGAGAACGTCGTTGCCATGGACATGACAAGCGAAATAAAAGACGGCAAAATACTCAAAGCACCAGATCTCGAACAGCGCGTGAAATTGTACAAGGACTGGCAGAGAGACGGTTTCGGCATGATAATCGTTCAGGCCAATGTCGAAGATACCAGACTGGGTGTGCAGGAATTCGCCATCCGGAAGTTAGGCGTTGAGACGGTCGAACTGAAATGGGGACAAGGCGCCAAAGATATCGGCGGTGAGGTAAAAATAAAGGACCTCAAGAAGGCACAGGAGTTGCGGAAGCGGGGGTATGTCGTACTGCCCGATCCGCTGGATCCAGATGTGATCGAGGCGTTTGAGCACAAAACATTCACCGAGTTCGAAAGACATTCCCGGATCGGAATGGTTGACGAGGAATCGTTCATGAAACGGGTTGACGAATTGCGTAAAGCCGGCGCCAAGCACGTATTCTTGAAAACTGGTGCGTACCGACCAGCCGATCTGGCGCGAGCGGTGAAGTACTCATCGAAAGCAAAGATCGATCTGCTGACCATTGACGGCGCTGGCGGCGGCACTGGTATGAGTCCGTGGCATATGATGAACGAATGGGGCATGCCTCCGGTTGAGATCCATTCCCTGGCATACTTCTACACCGACAAGCTGGCCAAAAAAGGCGATTATGTTCCTTCGCTGGCATTTGCTGGCGGTATCGCCTTTGAAGACCAGATCTTCAAGGCGCTTGCCCTTGGCGCACCTTACACAAAAATCGTAGGTATGGCCCGCGGTCCTCTCTGTGCGGCAATGGTCGGTAAGACCATCGGCAAGAAGATCGATGAGGGTGAAATACCGGTGTTCGTCGAGCGTTTCGGAAACAAAAAAGAGGAAATCTTCGTTACGGCATCAAAACTGAAGAAAGAACTGGGTAAGGATTTCGATCGCGTGCCGCCAGGTGCACTGGGCGTCTATACCTATGTGGAGAGAATGGCCCAGGGGCTGAAGCAGCTCATGACCGGAAACCGCAAGTTCGCCCTCAAATATATCACACGTGACGATATTGCATCTTTAACCAAAGATGCCGCGGATATTTCAGGGATCCCTTACGTGATGGATGTTGACAAGGAAGAGGTTGAAAAAATACTTAACGGATAACTAATTACTGATGACAGATAACCGATAACAAGTAACCGAAATCTGGCATGTGATGTCTGTTATCTGATATCAGACATCGGTTATCTGATATCAGGCATCAGTCTGTTTGGGTTTTCTCCTGAACCATGTTCTTGAATATCTTTGAAGGACGGAAAAACGGTACATAGCGATCAGCCAGAGTGTACACTTTACCACTCTTAGGGGCTTTTGCACTTCGGCCCGGACGTTTCCTGAGTTCGAATGTCCCGAATCTTCTCAATTCTACCCTCTTATTCTGTATTAAAACATCAAAAAGAGTATCCAGGAATGTATCAATCAGCTTTTCGATATCTGTCTTAGTGTACGCCGGGCCTATCTTTTCGGCGATTTTCTCAATCAAAAATTCCCTTCGCATCATTCCTCCTTGCTAATTGTTTTTCTTCCGAACATATGCTTCGCTACTGCCCTGACTTACAGAGCTGGGGATGCCAGCGGCGACAATCTATTATATTCAAATGAACCCATCTGTCAATGCTTTTATCACGAAATTACGAATCAAAACCCGCGTGCTCCGAACCCTATACGCCCATCTGTTTCTTACGTCTCTTGGTCTTCCTCCGTTCATCCCATGATCGTTGGTCACGCTTCGATACTTTCCCCTTTTCAATCAGATTGCGAAACTGTTTTTCAGTCAGAAGCTTCCGCCTTTCCTTCTTGCGGCGCTCGGTTTTCTTCCTGCTCTCCTTCATTGGGTACCTCCCTCATAATTTTACACAATACATTGACGTTGTCAACGTTTCCCAATTTTTTCCTTGACTTTCAGAGAAAAGTAAATATCATTCTACTAACAAAGGAGGACCGCAAGTGGCATTTAACATATTCTCTGTATTACGAGGTATCAGAAGCCAGTTCTTGAGCGACATAGCAATAGACCTGGGCACGCGTACAACCCTCATCTATGTGAATGGCCGCGGCATCGTTCTTGATGAACCAACAGTTGTCGCGATTGATACGAAAACGAAGAAATGCCTTGCGATCGGAAATGAAGCAAAGCAAATGCTGGGCAGAACACCAAACGACATCAAGGCAATAAGGCCAATGAAAGACGGGGTCATTGCTGACTTTGAGATGGTTGAATTGCTGCTGCGTATTTTCATTGAAAGAGTTCAGAAAAAACGCCTTTTTACGCGCCCGCGTGTTCTGATCTGTGTACCATCTGGCATAACCGAAGTCGAAAAGAGAGCGGTCAGAGATTCTGCCGAAGCGGCAGGCGCGCGCGAAGTCTTCCTCGTGCCCGAGCCAATTTCTGCCGCGATAGGAATCGGTCTACCCGTCCATTCACCAATCGGAAATATGATCGTCGACATAGGTGGTGGTACGACAGAAATTGCCGTCATCGCTCTATCTGGCATCGTGACGAACAGCTCTATCCGTATTGCCGGTGACGAAATGGATGATGCCATAATCCAGTACATCAAGAAGACCTACAATCTCATAATCGGAGAGCAAACTGCCGAGAATATCAAAGTCGGGATAGGCAATGCGTTCCCGACCGTTGAAGAAAAAACCCTCGAGGTCAAAGGACGTGACCTTGTATCAGGCATCCCAAAAACGGTGAAACTCACCAGCCACGAGGTGCGGGAAGCCATTCAGGAACCTCTGTCGATGATCTCAGAAACGATACGGCTCACCCTTGAGAAAACCCCTCCGGAACTTGCTGCGGACATCGTAAATAACGGTATATACATGGCCGGTGGTGGTTCACTCCTGAAAGGCATCGATACCCTGGTCAGAGAAGAGACCAATCTGCCAGTGACGATCGCCGATGAACCGAACAAGGTCGTGGTCATAGGTGCGGGAAAGATCCTCGAAGACCTGAATCGGTACGAAAAGGTCATCTATACAATGAAGCGAGCATAGTTGCGTCGTCAGCAGATCATACTTTTCATCCTTCTATTCATTGTATCTACCATACCAGTTTTATTAAGCGAAAACACCAATCTCAATTTAGCGAGAGACCTTTCGTCATTTCTCCTCTTTCCTTTCCGTATCACGACTGCTTTTGTTGAATACCTCGCTATCTCAAACACCCGCATCGAGAAACTTGAGACTATCGTAAACCAATTGAAGCTCGAGAATGCAACACTAAAGGACCAACTCGTCGTCGACACGACAAATCTGGAATTCAGGTCGTACATTCTCTTGAAAGCATCGGTGGTGGGCCGTGACCCGCTCAACATAAATGGCTACCTGCACATCGACAGGGGCACTGTGCACGGCGTCTCCGAAAATCAGACAGTACTCTCGGTCGACGGTTTCGTCGGCAAGATAAGACACGTCGGGCCGTCCAGCAGCATCGTTGAGACAATCGAAAACCGAGGCTTCACGGTCAGTGCAATCGATGTGAGCACCGGCATTCACGGTATCGTGAAGAAACAAGAGAATCTCATGTTTCTTTATATCCGTCATAACGATGCAATTGGTATTGGTGATTCGATAACGACCTCGGGAATGAGCGAAATATTCCCAAAAGGTATTTTGATCGGCAACGTCCACACCATCTCTGAATCCGAGGATATGTTCTTCAAAAACGTATACATCACTCCGGCTTCCCAGATTAACAGGCTGGTGTCAGTGTACGTAGTCCAAGATACTTTGACAAATCCCGCAAGGAACTGAAAATGATCCGCTATTTACTCTATTTTCTTGCCTTGTACCTCAGTCTGCCTTTCAACAGCACAATTGAAATTGCCACAATAATCGTATTCTTTGTCATCATGAAAGAGGATGCACGCTTTGCCCTTATCTTTGCTTTCGCGACTGGTCTTTTGACCGACCTCTACTATCCCGTTCGACTCGGGGTCAACGCCATCGTCTATATTTCTCTGACCCAGTTACTGCTCTATCTGAAGAGATTCCTTGTACTGAACCCGCTCACCACCATCGCCACATTCACCGTCTTGTATCTCGTCAAAACCGCTGCTCTCAATGTCTTTGTCTCGGCGCACATTGATGCTGCCCGGATAATATTTACGATTCTCATATTCTTCCCTATTGTTTTTTTGCTGAATAGAATCGGCTACGGTATATGGATGAAAAAGCAATAACTTTCAAAGCAATTCGAAATCTCATTTTTGCACTCGCCGCAATTATTGTTCTCTGGAGCATCAAGCTTCAGATTTTTGAAGGCAAAAAGTACTCACGCCTTTCCGAAGAAAACCGCATCAGGCGAAACTTTGACCCGGCACCACGCGGACGGATCCTGGACCGGAACGGCAAGGAAATCGCCAACACCAGACCTGGTTTCTACGTATCGGTTGTAAGGGCCGTGATCGATCAGAAGACGCTCAGCGCTCTCTCCAGCATCCTGGGCATCAAGGAAGAAGAGATCATCGAGAAAAGCCGGATCGAAAAGAACTCCTTCAGCCCGGTCAAAATAGCCCATGACATATCATACGGGCAACTCTCCCTGATCGAAGAGCAAGCGGATGCCTTCAGTGGCGTTGAGGTGGGTGTCGAACCACTCAGGAATTACCCCCACGGCGAATTGTTCTTTCACGTTGTAGGTTATGTCGGTGAAATAACCTGCGAGGAAATCGAAAAAGACAGAACGTATATATTGGGTGATTACATAGGTAAACTGGGTCTGGAGCGATACTACGAGAATATTCTAAGAGGAACCAACGGCATTGAGTATGTTGAAGTCGATGCCCGTGGAAAGGAAGTGAGCAAGATCACCGAGAAAAGAAGCATCCCGCCGACCGCGGGGGTAGATCTCATTACGACGATCGACCTCGCCTTGACCGAATCCGTGGCTGTTTACCTAGAAGCCCATGAGAAAGCGGCATGCATTTGTTTAAATCCTCAGAGTGGTGAGATTCTTGTTTTATACTCTAAACCTAGTTTTGATCCGAATCTATTCACCCACGGACTCAAAAGAACCGAATGGGATGTTTTGAATAACGACCCGAATGCTCCGATGTACAATCGGGCGATCATGAGTTGTTATCCACCTGGATCGACATTCAAACCTTTTGTCGCCCTTGCCGCACTCGATTCAAAAACAATCAACAAGGAAAAGAGATTTGATGTTTGTACAGGTGCATACCGGCTCGGACGGCGTTCCTTCAGGTGCTGGAAAAAACACGGACGCCTGAACTTGACCGGCGCGATTATCAACTCATGCGATATCTACTTCTATCAATTGGGCAGGCTGACAGGTATCGACACATTATCAGAACGCGTCAGCAGGATCGGTTTTGGGAAGAGAACAGGCATCGATCTGTTGAACGAGAAAGGAGGTATTTTACCGGACCGGGAATGGTTCGCAAAGAGGTACGGCCAGAACTGGACCCAAGGACATATTTTCAATCTGAGCATCGGACAGGGGGATCTGCTCGTGTCACCACTGCAGCTGGCCTGTGCATACGCGATCTTTGCAAATGCGGGAAAAATCCCAATCCCACACATCATCGCCAAGAGCGACACGACGTACTTCACTACCGACATCTCCCCGGAAGCCATCGAGACCGTGAATAATGCACTTGCTGGCGTAGTGAACCAGGGCACCGGCACTCTTGCTCGCGTTCCAGGCGTCGAAGTCTGCGGCAAGACCGGAACCAGCCAGAATCCGCACGGCGATGATCATTCTCTCTTCGTCGGCTTTGCCCCGGCCGGCAATCCAGTGATTTTGGTTTGCATCATTATCGAAAATGCAGGGCACGGCGGTAGCATTGCTGCTCCGATTGCCGGCAAGATCATCAAACTATTTCTCAATAAATTAGAGCAGAAGCAAACAGAGGTGTCATTGATTCAAGCGGCCTATGATCAAGAAAACTGATCTCGGCATTATCTGGACGACATTTGCACTGTCGCTGCTCGGAGTCGTGATGATATATTCGACTGCCGGCTCGGCAATCATGACCAAGCAGATAACCTGGCTGGTATTTTCTATCCTCTGTGCAATTCTTTTTTCGCGTATCTCCCCGCGTATCTGGCTCAATCTGAGCCCGATAATATATTTTCTGGCATTAGTCCTCATATTCGTAATACTCATTAAAAGTGATGTCTACCCGCGGAGGTGGATAAGATTCGGTGATTTTTCCATGCAGCCATCTGAGTTCGCGAAGTTCGCAACGGTACTAATGCTAGCCAACTACTTATCCACGAGAAAAAAACTCCAGAATTTTTCGGACATGGTAGTGCCAATAGTGATCACTGGATTGCCTGCACTGTTAGTATTCCTTGAACCGGACCTTGGAGCCGCACAAATATTCCTGCCAATACTGCTGGTAATGAGCTATTGGGCTGGCATGCCTGGTCTAAAAATATTGATTCTATTCTCACCAATAGTATCAGCGATCGCCAGCTTTTCAATCTACACATGGGTGGGATATATGGCAATCTTGATGATTTTCCTCTATTTCCGGAAACAGCTAACCGATCTGATCTACGGTTTTGCGAGCAATTCATTAGTAGGCCTGATCATGCCGTTGGTCTGGAATTCTCTGAAAACCTACCAGCAAAAGAGAATCATCGCATTCTTCTCTCCATGGCTGGATCCTCAGGGCATGTCGTGGCAGATAATACAGTCGAAGATCGCGATCGGTTCCGGTGGTCTATTCGGCAAGGGGTTCCTTTCGGGAACGCAGAAGAAGTTGGAATTCCTGCCAGAACGCCACACCGATTTCATATTTTCGTGTCTGGGCGAGGAATTCGGCCTAATTGGTATAATCGTCGTCATCACGGTCTATGTTTATCTCATATATCGGTTGCTCTACCTGGCAAAAGAAACGCGCAACCGATTCTCGAACATATTTGTTAGCGGGGTCATGATCTGGATCGCCTACCAGACATTCATCAATATCGGCGTGACCATGGGTCTGCTACCGGTTACCGGAGTACCTTTACCATTCATAAGCTCGGGCGGTTCTGCCCTTCTCGCGTGTTTCATGGCGATCGGT
>JAOUFJ010000014.1 GCA_029858255.1 candidate division WOR-3 bacterium
CCGCCGCACCACCCTCATTCTCCAATGTAATCGCTAAATCCACCGTCTCACCCGGCTCCAATATCCCATTACCATTACCACCAGTCACTAAATACTCCTGATACACCAATAACGGCGCATAAACAGTGACATTCACATTGCATGTCCAGGTGGTGTCGACGATGTCGGTGAAGTCAAGGGTGAAGTTTATTGCATGACCATCCGGACAGTTGTTCGCTACCGTGAAACTGTAGTTCGGCGTGGAGAGTGATGAATCTGACGGAGCAATATTGCCGTACCAGGAGGAATCGGTTCCCAATGAGATATAGGGATCTGATTCACTGATCAATCCGTATACGGAATTCGCAGTAGCGACTCCCAGGTTCTTTGCCCAGACACCGAGTTGAACGGTCTCTCCGGGGTTCGCCTGGCCGTTGTTGCCGTCGTTGATGATCGTGGAACCGGCAGTCACGTAGGGGCCGCTGGGCGCAATGACCATAGCATAGCCCTCATGCGGGATGAAATCGTGTTTTGTCACGGTGACGTACATCGTGTCACCTGGCGTCGTCGGTGAAATACTGAGTGTTGCAATACCCGCGGCATTCGTGTATTCGGAAACATGCATTTCCGGAGATTGTCCTGGTATCCACGCGCACACCAGAGCGTCTTTCAGCGGGCTTCCATTACCTGTGACCGATACCGTAAAATCGGCAGTCGCCGGTACTACGGCGCCGTCGTAGGTGACGACCATGCTGACCGGCACTTCGGTCCAGAGGTCGAGTGACGGGTCACCGAGAACGTGATAGCCTTCGTAATAATACTGCTTGAGAGATGTGGAAGACAGGTAGATACCGTCGTACATTCCATCCAGAGTGAAACGGGCGTGTTCAAACATGGAGTCGGCATAGATTGCTCTGTACCATTCTTTTTGAAGCCAGTCATCCTCGCTCCAATAAGTGGATGGACATGAACCGTAATACGCGACCGCTCCGCCATTCGCTTTTCTGATCCAGGATTCACCGCCGCACGGACCCGAGCCCCAGCCGAAATTGTTAGCGAGACAGCAGTGACCCGTAGCGATCGTCAATTTATCGCCATTGGTCAACTGGTTCACGTGCGTGACCTGGAACGGTGGCCCGTCATACCATCCATCGTCACTCCCGTGTCCAGACATCGTGGTCAGTATCCTTCCTTCGTTGACGTTAGTGAAGACGTCGGCTGTTGTCGCGCCATAGGTCTGCTCATATACTTTGTATGTCGTGTAGCCGTACGGATCCATGAACATGCTGGTACAGTAATTGTGCGTGCCTTCGGTTATCGAGTAGTTGTCGTTGCCGGCAAGGAAAGCATCCTTCTTAAACCATGATGCCATATCCGGCAATTGGGCTTTCTCGTACTTCAGTATCTTGTCGACCACCGTTGTAATATGCGTTGCCGTTTCGACTGACAACCTGCCGTAGAGTATGTCAGGTAGATAACCAGAGCCGTCGGTTTCGGCGTAGTAAAGGTCAGTGACTTTTTGTGACTGGCTGCCAGTCGGCGCCGGTATGTATCCTCCATTGACATCACCAACCAAAAGAAGATATGTCGGCAGCGGATTTTGCGCGTCGATGTAGTTCTCAATGCCAGCAATAGTCCAGGAAGTGATTGTATCCTGGTTTGCCACCTTGACCTTGAAACCCTTCTGCTTCAGCCACAATGCGAGGTCGTTTACCTGGGTCTGGAAGCTGTTGTGAGTGATGATGAGATAATGTATTGGCAGGGGCAAGACGTCCCTTGTGATGTTCTCATACATGGTGTAATTCGCAACGCGGCGTTTGATGAAATCTTCGAATAAAGGCGAATAGTCTGTCAGTATTTCTTTTCGCGTTTGTGTCATATCGCCGCCGGTAAAGGTCACCTTCAATTCGAATCTTGTGTAGCACCGCAGTATCTTCGTGACCGGATTATACTGTAGCGGTGTGATTTCTATGACCGCAAGGCGGTGACCTCGCATCAGGTCTTCGCTTTCAATCCTGGCTATGCCTTCAGGGTAGAGTTCGTTCTGTGCATAGAGTTTGCTGTCGATTTCAAAAACCGGCTTCTTGCCCGGCATCTTTTCAACTGGAGCCAGTACCGGCATTATTCTTTTGTCGATTCCGACCGATTCCAGTTCGATGTCCCGGTATTCAGCGTTGGTTATCTCGATAGCGATCTCCGCGCCGTAGGGCACACCCACGGTCTTCTTGATGGCCGGCATTTTTGGTTTACCGAGTTCTCCGGTGTGATAGCCATCTGGTATGCTCAGTAGCGCAAAGATTTCGTTTTGCGTATCGACCATGCCTTTTGTATCGATATCTTCTGCCGCAATGCCGAAAATATCGATGTCCATCGTCACAGAAAGATCAGTTGCGGAGACGGTATATGTTTCCGCGCCGCGCATTGACGCTCCCTGCGTAAATGGTATCCAGTTTGCGCCAAGCATAGCGCAAGACAGGAAAGACAACAGGGCAATGTTCTTCTTGTTAATATGCATGAAATGCATCATACCTCCTGAGTATGTTGTTTCTTATTGCATCTAATTGATAGCTGTGTAGTTGGAAAATCCTGGATCCGTCTTTCAATTTCTTTCACTTTCATAAAATCTAATTGCCATGTAGCAGCATGATATTTCCGTTGTTTTGCTGCTGTTGATCCCCCGAGACATGTTTCAATAAATGTGGAGGGGGGTCCAAAAGGGGGGTTATTAGCATAGGAGGTGTCTTATTGGACCTCCCTCCTGACATCTTTTAATTCATTTAGTATTATATTATATAATTATAGCGAGATTTCTACACTTGTCAATATTGCTGATAACCTGTTGCCTGGCTGCTCCATGCCAGAAGACTCCTCAATGAGCAATATCCAGGCACCCGGCTCGCATCAGTACCTGAAAAGTACACCGCCCCAGGTAAAACCGGCGCCGAACGCGACCATCAGCACGATATCGCCCTTCTCGATCCGTCCGGTCTTTGCTGCTTCATCCAGGGCTAGGGGTATGGAAGCAGTCGACGTATTGCCGTACCGATCCAGGTTAACAAGGACCCTATCCATGGGCAGGTGGAGCCGTTTTGCGCTTGCTTCAATGATCCGGATATTTGCCTGGTGCGGGATGAGCAGCTTGACCTCGGAGGCCGATACGTTTGCCTTCTTGAGAGTGATGACCGCGGCTTCGCACATGGCCCTGACCGCCAGTTTGAATACTTCATTGCCCTGCATTTTGATGACATGGAGCTTTTGATCCACTGTCTCGTGGCTCGGTGGCATTCTCGAACCGCCTGCCGGCTGGTGCAGGAGTTGCCAGGAAGAACCATCAGAAGCGAAATGAGATGCGAGTATTCCGGTAGTCGAATCACCTGTCTTTAGCAAAACGGCACCCGCGGCATCGCCGAAGAGTACGCACGTTGTACGGTCAGTATAATCGGTAATCCTGGTCAGAGTATCGGCGCCAATGACGAGGACATTATCATAACCATTCATTACGAAATTCTCTCCTATCCCGAGGGCATAGAGAAAGCCCGTACAACCTGCGGATATATCGAACGCCATTATTGAGGGTGCACCAAGCCTTTTCTGGAGAAGACAAGCCGTTGAAGGAAATGGCATGTCCGGCGTGGCAGTGCCAACGATTATCGCGCTGAGATTCTTGGCTTTGATGCCTGCAGATTTGAGCGCACGTTGCGAGGCAATGAATGCAAGGTCGCTCGTTGCCTGGTTATCGGCAGCGACGTGACGTTCCTGGATCCCGGATCTAGTTCTGATCCATTCATCAGATGTGTCGACAATTTTCTCAAAGTCAGCATTGTTCAAGATCCTGTCGGGTGTATAGCTACCGATACCCGCAATATATGCTCTCACGACATCACCCTCTTTCGTATCTCTTCGACAAGATTGTGCTCGGCACAGGTCTTGGCCAGCCGAATGGCGTTCTTAAGGGCATGCGGTGAGGAATGGCCGTGGCAGATGATGACAATTCCGTCCACGCCAAGCAGGATACCACCGCCGTATTCTTCGTAGTTAAATTTCGCTTTCAAATCCTGTACTGCCGGTTTGACGAGAAATTGTCCGAACTTGCGGCGCATCACGGCATCCACGGTATCTTTCAGCATATGCCAAATGATGTCGATCATTCCTTCTGAAAACTTCAGAACGACGTTTCCGGTGAAACCGTCGCAGACGATCACATCGGCGAATCCCTTCATGATATCATTGCCTTCAATATTACCGATGAAATTCAAATCACTCGACTTAAGATTCTGATAAGCTTTCTGCCTTGTTTCATCACCTTTTGCGCTTTCCGCTCCGATGTTCAGCAAAGCGACACGCGGTCTGTCTTTGGCGAAGACAATTTCGGCGAACGCTGAGCCCATCAGCCCGTAATTGAAATAGTCGATCGTTTTGGGATGAATATTGGCACCTACGTCTAGCATTACTGAATAGCCTGATTCAGTAGGTACGGTTATTGCGAGCCCTGCTTTGGGTACACCTTTGATCAGGCCCAGATTTATCATGCTGAAACCCAACATCGCACCAGTGTTGCCGGCACTCACAATTGCATCGACCTCGTTCGTCTTTAGTTTTTCGACGAGAATGGACTGTGATGAGTTTCTCTTCTGACGCACGGCAACGCTGGGTATTTCGTGCATGCCGACGACGTCATCAGCCAGGCGGAAATTGAAACCGAGGTTTTTTACATCATTCTCATAGTCACCTTTACCAATGACCAACAGGTCACAAACTGGCTCTTCCTTGAGCATCTCCAGAGCATGTAGTTCGCTTAGCGGGGCCTGATCAGAGCCCATTAAGTCAAATCCGATTATCAACCTTTCTCCTTCTCTTCTTTCGGCGGAACGACGAGTCTGTTGTTGTAGTTACCGCAGTTCGGGCAGATGCGATGGGGGAGTTTCGGACTATGGCATTTTGGGCATTCTACATAACTCCTCGGCCGAACCTTCTTCTGGGAACGTCGTTTGTTCTTTCTGGAGTGCGAGTGTCTTCTCTTAGGTACTGCCATCTAGCCTCCTTGTAAGTCTAAATGCATAAACATAACTCTCACCTGAATCTCGGTATTGCACCGTTAATAAATGCCACATCTATCAGATCGGCGTCGGTGATTACTGTGGGTAGAGGTCGGTTGCAGTAAACCAATCGTTGATCGATGCAATGCGCTTTCGTTTGTCCTCTGGTAATCTGAACGGTCGCCCGCGACAGTCCAGCATTATTCCTACCATGCCGCCTTTTATAGTGGTCTGGATTTCCTTGCCCCGGCCGTCCCCGATGTCGAAACCTTTCTCAGGATGGAGGATAACCGCCGCTTCATCTTGCAGCCCCAATGGAATGAGTTTTATTTCACCATATTTTACCGAGTGTTCCTCGACGTTGCCGTTGCCGTGGTCAATGCTCATCTTCAGAACATTGGTACCCTCTTTACCTTCGCCGACGGGTGCAATGCATGTGCCAAGCGGTACGAGACAGTCTTTGTTGAAGACTTCGGTCGCCGATTTCTCGTGCACCGTCGAAAGAACGCCCAGGTGAGGCATCATGAAGATCGAATCGACCGCCAGCCTTGTTATCCCTTCAGGTAGAAATGCATCAACCATCATCAATGTTGCCTGGTTTCGGCGCGGGGCATGGGAGAGTATGCCGCCCGATCCGATAAGCAGGTTAAGACCCATAAGATCGATAAGGGTTTCTCCGGTCATTGATTGGCTAAACGCATCGGAAATCGTTCTTTCCTGTTGAATACCCTTGAGGCCCACGGCCATCGACTTGTGCTGTTCAAAGGCCAGTCGCAATGCCTCCCTGGCGATTGCCTGTTCGATCTTCAGGTCTTCCAGGGTGTGAGGTATTGTGGTCGGCCTGATCATCTTGTTCCTTATGCGATTTCGCAGATCCCTTTCATCCATTTCCATAGGCAACCAGCGCACGATGTTCGCTATGCCGCTTTCGGCGAGTACATTACTGATTGAATAAGACATGCCGAGGTTGGCGCTGACCGTACGGTTGAAGATCTCCTGGAATACCGAGAACACGTCAGTGGTAGCACCGCCAATATCGACCCCGATCACCGATATTTTTTCTTTCTTTGCGACTATTTCCACAAGCAATCCGACCGCACCCGGTGTGGGCATGATCGGCACGTCGGTCATGGTCATCAGTGTCTTATAGCCTGGAGCATGTGCCATGACGTGTTCCATGAATTGATCGTGAATTTTGTGGCGAGCAGGGTTTAGGTTTTCTCTCTCCAATACCGGCCGGATATTTTCGACAACGACGAGCGCGGTATTTTCTTGCAGCGTTTTCAGTATTATGCCGCGGGCATCTATGTTGCCTGCATAGATTACCGGGAGTTGATAACCAACGCCGAAGCGCGGCCTCGGATCGGCAGCTTTTATCAGCTCGGCCAGTTCCACGACGTGCGATACGGTACCGCCATCAATGCCACCCGACAGTAATATCATGTCTGGTCGAAGGTTTCTTATACGTTCTATCTTCTGATGGGGTAACCGGCCGTCATTCGAGGCGATCACATCCATCACTATCGCTCCAGCACCCAATGCAGCGCGGGCTGCACTCTCCGCGGTCATCGTTAGAACGACGCCGGCGACCATCATTTGAAGTCCTCCCCCGGCTGAAGAAGTTGAAACATAGAAATCAACACCCTCGCCATCTTTTACGGTCTTGATAATATCTTCTCCGTCCAGGATTTTGACCTTGGAGAGTTCCTCGACTTCCATCACCGCATTGAGTACACCTTTTGTGACATCCTCATACGGTGCTTCGACCGTTGTCGGCGCTTCTCCGCGTACGATCAATCGATATTCATCCCCTCTCTTCTCAATTAGAATTGCCTTGGTTGTGGTGCTTCCACAATCAGTGGCCAGAATTCTTTGCGGTTCTTTTCCTTTCATCCCTTTCCTCCTCAAGACGTTCAATCTCGCAGATCAACGCCTCAACATTACTCCGGTTTTCCAGCATCGCGGCTATCTCTTCGTACTCACGAAAAGAGAATAAAGCTCGATAGAAGGGTTGCATGAAAATCATGAATTGGTTTCCCAGGAAAGATAGTGGCTTTGATGATTCCAAGAAAATGATCGCCACCGGTGAAAGACGATAGTCGATTACTTTCTGGGCGATTTTATTGATCAAAAATTTCTTGCGCTCTTCGGTTACTTCGAATTCTATATTTTCCATCTTATTTTCAGTTGTTTGATTGCCTTGACCTCATCGAGACGACGGACCGGCGTATTGTGCGGAGCATTCTTTAACAAGTCAGGATTTTCTCTGGATTCTCCGAGAATATCCTTCATCACGGATATAAAATGATCCAGTGTTTCTTTTGATTCGCTATCGGTCGGTTCAATCATGAGCGCTTCGCTGACGATCAACGGGAAATATATTGTCGGCGCATGCAAACCGTAGTCCAATAAACGCTTTGCCACATCGAGAGTCCTCAGACCTGCGTCTTTAAGTTTCCGTCCGGAAAGAACACCTTCGTGCATGCAGTAATCAGTATAGGGCAGAAAATAATCATCCTTCAGAGATTGGATAATATAATTCGCATTAAGGATGGAAGATTTCGATATGCTCTTCAACCCATCCCTGCCCACGAGGCGCAGGTAAGTGTATGCCCTTACCATTACCAGAAAATTGCCGTAGAACGATTGAACCTTGCCGATTGAATCAGGAACATAAAAATCAAAGCGATAAGTCTTTCCGTCGCTGACGATTACTGGAACTGGCAGAAATGGTCGGAGAACTTTCGTCACGGCCACTGGTCCGGAACCAGGCCCGCCACCGCCGTGAGGCGTCGAAAAAGTCTTGTGGAGATTAAAATGAACGGCATCGAACCCCATATCGCCGGCTCTGGTGATGCCCAGGAGGGCATTAAGATTTGCGCCGTCGAGATAAACAAGCCCTCCTTTGTCATGCACGATACCAGTGATCTTCCTGACATTCTTCTCGAATAGTCCGAGGGTATTGGGGTTGGTCAACATGAGGCCGGCAACTTCAGGTGTCATCAGTGCCGACAATTTCTCCACATCGACCAATCCATTTCCGCTGGACGGCAGGGTCAGGGGTCGGAAACCTGAAAAATTGACGCTCGCGGGGTTTGTTCCATGTGCTGAGTCTGGTACGAGGATGTATTTCCGGGCTTCATTCTTCTTGTTGAAGTAGGCTTTGAACATGCTGATTGCGGTGAATTCGCCCTGGGCACCCGCGGCCGGCTGTAACGTGATAGCATCCAAGTTCACCACTGCCTTGAGATACTCGCCCAGTTCATACATCAAGGCAAGAGCTCCCTGGGTCGTTTTCTGCGGTTGTAGAGGGTGTATCCTTGTGTATCCGTGCAGGCGAGCCGTTTCTTCGTTGATCTTGGGATTGTATTTCATGGTGCATGAGCCCAGCGGGTAAAAATTCTTGTCGACATGGTGGTTCAACACTGATAGGTTGACGAAATGCCTCACTACCTGTGGTTCACTCACTTCGGGAAGAGGGGTGAGCATCTGACGTCTGAAAACACTTGCTAGCTCGTACGTGGGCACATCGGTCGATGGTAGTGAGTAGCCCTTTCGTCCAGTCCTGGTCTGTTCAAATATGAGCTCCACGATCACTATCTCCCGTGTATTTCGAAGAATTTCTCGAACGACCGGTCGTAAGTTCTCTCAACATCATTGGGGAAGCAGCAGGCCGGTAACTGGCGCATTCTCAGGTGATAACTCAAACAGTCGCAGCACTTGCCTTTTCTGGAACATGGTTCATAACTGCAATTGCAATTCCTCAAATTGTCGGCAGATTTGCATTCCATCGTCAATTATAGCAAAAAAAAGAGCGGTGTCAACTGGACAGAAGGACTCGTGACCTCTGCTTATTGATGTTGACATGTTACAGACGATAAGTAGAATTGACTGCAGGAATCGGCCGGGATGATAAAGCATAGCCGTCTGTACATCCTGTAAGATCTGGTACTGCGCGCCAGAAAGGAGCGGTCATGATGGAGGTGAGGCGAATCCTGATTCATAGGTTGTGGTGCGTGGTTCATGGAGTAGCTTTGTGTTAGATTTTTCGGTATCTTAGGAGGTGTTGTGGCAAAAACAACGGTGCAGCAACTTGGTGATTTCGGGCAGAGTGTGTGGATAGATCATATAAGCAGGTCGCTACTCAAGACCGGAAGACTAAAAAAGCTCATTGGCCAGGGCGTGCGTGGTCTGACATCAAACCCGACGATTTTCGATAAGGCAATTAGCAAAAGCTCTGACTATGACCAGTTGATCAGGGCATTGAAGGAAAAACATGCATCCACTTTCGAGATCTATGACGACATAACGGTCAAGGATATTCAAGATGCTGCCGATCTCTTTCGGCCGATATACGAAGAAACAGAGGGATCGGATGGCTATGTCAGCCTTGAGATCGATCCCAGGCTCGCAGATGATACCGAGGGGACGATCACCGAGGGAATGCGTTTGCATACAAAGGTGGCGCGTCCAAATTTGATGCTCAAGGTGCCAGCAACAGATGAAGGATTTGCCGCGATCTCCGTGCTGCTGGAACAAGGCATAAATGTAAACGCTACTCTTATATTTTCGATGCGGCAGTATGTGAACACCGCTGTTGCCTACTTGAAGGGGATCGAGAATTTGCTGGCTCGCGGAGGAAACGCCAGACCGGTACATTCCGTCGCCAGTGTCTTCGTGAGCAGGGTTGATACTTTGATCGATGATATCATCGACAGCGGTCTGAATGAAGTGTCGAACACCGCCAAACGGAGGGAACTGACCAGGCTGAAAGGCATGGCCGCAGTTGCCAACTCGGTGATAATATATGACAACTACTCTAAAATGTTCTCTGACACGAGGTTTGGAACCCTGCAAAGGCAAAGCGGTAACGTCCAGAGATTACTATGGGGTTCAACGAGTACAAAGAATCCCGCCTACAGCGATGTCAAATACGTTACTGAACTCATCGGCAAGGGTACGGTCAACACGATCCCCGAGAAGACCCTCGAAGCATTTCTCGAGCATGGTGAGGTAAAGGAGGCATTGCCAGGAGACCTTGAGCAAGCACGAGCGATCATCCAGACGTTCGCCGATCACGGGATCGACATTGATGACGTATGTAGCAGATTACTGAAGGATGGTGTCGCTGCATTCCAGGATTCCTTTTCGTCCCTTCTGAAGGCCATCGAAGTAAAAGCGGCAAAGCTCTGAATCGATGAATATCTGTTTTATGTAGTTTTCATCTCGGTAGTTTTTTACCAGGAGTTTGTATAATATAGCGAATGTAAGAGGGAGGAACAATGAAAGTAGAGAGGAATGTTGTAGTATATGCCGTCCTCGTATCCTGTATATTGCTGCTCCAATGCGGTACGGTCTCATCGGTCAAACCACTGGGCGTCGGTAATAAATCAATCGTTTTTTCAGCCGGCGGTCCTGTGGCGCCGGTTTACGACATGGACGTGCCCCTGCCATATTCTGTGCTCCGTTACCGGCTCGGTTTGAGCGACAACACCGACATACATGTTGGAATTCATCCTACGATGGCGCTTTTTGGCAATCTCGGAATCGACGCCGGACTTACCAGACATTTCATGCGCAGTCTTGGAATGCGTCCCGGGATTTCGGCGGGTCTGGCGCTCTATGGTTTTTACGATTTCGGAGATCTGGATCACATGCGGGCTTATCCGGAGCTTTCCATGATTTTCAGTTACGATATTTTCCGTTCCAGCCATGTAGTATACCTCGGCGGGCAGGGTATGATACAGTTCGCTGAACCTTACATCGTACCTGCCGCCGTTGCGGGCGGAGAATTTTCTCTAGGCAGAAATTTCGCATTGAGTCTTGAGACGAGGTGGTACGCCCCTACTGAATCCAGCGACGACAGGGTGGTCGACTTCAGACTAACACCATTCGGCCAGGGTGCATTGGGTTTTGTCCTGGGGCTCGGATACAAGCTATAAGGGGGAGATATGAAAACGCAAATCATCATTCTTTGTATTATAGCGCTCTTCGGCTGTGTCCGGATTATCAGCCTTGACGATTTTCTTTATGAACCAACGACGGTCGATGAATACCTCAGGTATGAAGATCTCGTGGAATGGGGTACCCGATTCATAATTCCTGATTCGCTCGTTGAATCCGTAGTTCTCTCTTCAATGGGCAGCAGGATCTACGGGTTCTTTGTGAAAGGCAATCCCGACTCGGTTGCCAACAACTCGGTGACGATTCTGTACTGTCACGGCAGAGGTGAGAACATCAACCGCTACTGGGTGCGGGTCGAGTATCTCTGGGAAATGGGATTCAATGTTTTCATATTCGACTATCAGGGTTATGGGATGAGCGAAGGTTCACCCTCTGGTGAAGCACTCTTCTCCGATGGCCGTGAAGCACTAACATATGTACGCACACATCCTGATGTGGACACGGCAAAAATCGTCTACTATGGTTGGTCCCTGGGTACTTTTGTGATAACGTACCTGGCCGCGGAGATCAGCCATCCAGCCTCAGTAATTCTTGAAGCGGCAATCGCGTCAGCCACTGCACTGCTACGGGATTCTGGGTTGCTCAATCTGACCGGCTCCTATGTTGTCGATGCCGACTTTGACAACGAAGGCAGAATCGCAGATATCGGAAGTCCTCTGCTTATGATGCACGGCAGGGCCGACGATTATGTGGTCTTTGACCGCCATGTGCCGCAGATCTGGGATAATGCTGTAGAACCCAAGGAATTCCTATGGGTCGAGGAAGCAGAACATGACGATATCCCGGAGGTATTGGGCAGTGTTTATCATGGCACGGTGATAGACTTCTTAGTCCGTCATGTCCTGAACTGAGGAGGTAACACCATAAGCCCCCTAATTTCTTGACAAAACTAAACTTCCGGGTATAATAGTTGTCTAAAGGGCGAATAGCTCAGTAGGCGAGAGCGTCTCCCTTACAAGGAGAAGGTCACCCGTTCAAGTCGGGTTTCGCCCATACACAGCGCATGTAATAAAAAGGAGAGGATGGTGCTTAGGGGTAAAAGAGGTATTAGAGGGGGGCTCAAGCCCCATCTGGAGGATCCCTACCTTACAAGAAAGAGCTACAAGGAGCCGACCGTGTGTCCGCGTTGCGGATTGGTTTACCGATACAGACGCTGGCAGAAAATGCCTGGTTTTGATCCGAAGGAAGCGGTGGAACGGCACAAATGCCCTGCGTGTCGGAAAGAGGAGGATCATTACGTGATGGGGATCGTTTACATATCGGGCGATTTTTTCAGACTGCGGCGTCAGGAAATGGTCAATATGCTCATGAATGAGGAGAAGAAGATTTTGAACCATAATCCGCTCGACAGGATCATGGGTATTCTGGATGAGGATAAGGGCATAAGGGTAGAGACAACCTCGGAGAATTTGGCAATACACTTTGGGCGCACGCTTTATCACGCCTATGGCGGGGATGTTGAATATAAATTTTCTGACGAGCAGAAATTGGCAAGGGTTTTTTGGCATAGAGAAAAAAAGGAGGAAAGATGAAAATCAAACCACTTTATGACCACATTCTTGTTGAACGAATAGAGGAGGAAGTGAAGAAGGGTGGTATCATAATACCGGATACTGCGAAAGAAAAGCCTCAGCAGGGTAAGGTGATTGCGGTAGGTGGTGGACGTAGAGATGAAAAGGGAAATCGAATTCCGCTTGAGGTCAAGAAAGGTGATACCATACTTTTCGGTAAGTATGCTGGAAACGAAATAAGAATAGATGATAATGAATATCTAATTATCCGCGAGGATGATATTTTAGGTATAATTGAGAAAACGAAATAAAAAGGAGACAGAAGATGGCAGCCAAAGAGATTAAATTTAGCGAAGATGCGAGACGGTCGATACTCAGGGGTGTCAAAATGCTCTCAGATGCGGTGAAGGTAACGCTTGGTCCCAAGGGCAGAAATGTGATTCTGGAAAAGAAATTCGGCGCGCCCACGATCACCAAGGACGGCGTTACGGTCGCAAAAGAGATCGACCTCGAGGATAGATTCGAGAACATGGGTGCTCAGATGGTTAAGGAAGTAGCATCCAAGACTTCGGACGTTGCCGGTGATGGAACGACGACCGCCACGATACTTGCTGAAGCCATTTATCGTGAAGGTCTTAAGACCGTGACGGCAGGCGCTAATTCAATGGAAGTCAAAAAGGGTATTGACAAAGCCGTGGAGAGTGTCGTTGCCGGTTTGAAGAAGTTGTCGACGCCGATCAAGGGGTCGACCGATATTGCTCAGGTCGCTGCGATATCAGCTAACAATGATGAGACGATCGGTAAGTTGATCGCAGATGCAATGGAAAAAGTCGGTAAAGACGGTGTGATTACGGTGGAAGAAGCAAAGGGTATGGACACAACACTCGACGTCGTCGAAGGAATGCAATTTGACCGTGGTTATCTGTCACCTTACTTCATCACCAATCCCGAACGCATGGAAGCGGTCCTGGAAGACGCTTACATTCTTCTATACGAGAAGAAGATCAGCGCGATGAAGGACCTGGTACCATTGCTGGAGAAGGTGGCACAGAAAGGCAGACCCATTGTCATCATCAGCGAGGAAGTTGAGGGCGAGGCTTTGGCAACGCTCGTAGTCAATAAGATTCGCGGAACACTATCCTGCGCGGCAGTCAAAGCACCGGGGTACGGCGATCGTCGCAGGGCGATGCTCGAGGACATCGGAGTACTCACTGGCGGTAAGTTGATTTCCGAGGATATCGGCATCAAACTCGAGAACGTGCAGATATCTGACCTCGGTCGTGCAAAACGTATCACAATCGACAAGGAAAATACTACGATAGTCGAAGGCGCTGGGAAGAAGGATGATATACAGGCACGCATCGGACAGATAAAGAACGAGATCGAGGAAACGACATCAGACTATGACAAGGAAAAACTGCAGGAACGTCTTGCAAAGATGGCCGGTGGGGTTGCGGTTCTGAACGTCGGCGCAGCAACCGAAGTTGCAATGAAAGAGAAGAAAGCTCGCGTGGAAGACGCCCTGCACGCAACAAGAGCGGCAGTAGAAGAAGGTATCGTACCAGGCGGCGGAGTTGCCTTTATTCGCTCCCTGCCCGACCTCGAAAAGATGAAGCTCCCCGGAGATCAGCAGATCGGCATCGAGATAGTCCGGCGCGCTCTGGAAGAACCGACCCGGCAACTTGCCGCCAATGCCGGTAAGGAAGGTTCGGTCATTGTCGAGCACGTGAAGAAAGAGAAGGTCAACGTGGGGTACAATGTGATGAGCGAGAAACTCGAGGATATGGTAGAGGCGGGCATAATTGATCCTACCAAGGTCAGCCGTACCGCGCTCCAGAATGCGGCGAGTATTGCGTCACTGTTGGTGACGACTGAGGCCGTTGTGGTTGAGAAACCAGAAGAAGAAAAAACGCCGATGACGCCGCCGGGCGGATATGGTGGTGAATATTAGGAAGAAGGTGTAGGAGGTTGGGGTCAAGGAGGCGCAGGCATTCGAGCCTCCTGACCCTGACTCTCCTTAGCAGCGTTATGCCTACATACGAGTACGAATGTAATGATTGTAGATATCGATTCGAAGAATTCCAGAAGATCACCGATAAGCCGCTGACCCGATGTCCTAAATGCAGCGGTAAAGTCAGACGGTTGATTAGTGGTGGTGCAGGTTTGATATTCAAAGGTAACGGATTTTACGTCACAGACTACAAGCGTTCGCATCTGCCGGAAAGGAAGGAAAGAAAGGGTACCCAACTCAAAGAACCCGATGCAAAGCCCAAACCACCTGCAAATGTCCCTAAAGAATCAAAAGACTGAGCTGGTCATTTTCAGTGCATAACCCCGCAAGATTTTTACTTATCCTTGGTCTGGTTTTCATCTCTATTGGATGCATCTTTTTGCTGTTCCCGAAACTTTCTATGTTCAGGCTGCCCGGGGACATTATGTTGAAGAAAGATAATGTGGTTTTTATTTTTCCGATCGCCACAGGAATACTCTTATCCATTATCCTGACCGTAATCCTCAATCTTTTGCAGCGCAAATAACGTTCCCTGAGCGAGGGTGATTGTTTAGATGAAAGAACTACAATTCCAGTCGCCCGTATTTTTTTGTGCGGGTGAACCATCGGGGGACGTCTATGCAGGTCTCTTCGTCAAGCAGCTCAAAGGGCAATTTCCGAATGCAAAAATTTTCGGCGTGGGTGATGGCAACATGCAAAGGAGTGGTGTAGAAATTGTTGTGGGATACGAACGGCTCACGGCTTTTGGTCTGAGCGACAGCCTATCGTCCCTATTGTCTCATTATTCGTGCTACAGGCAAATCACGCGGAGATTGTTAGATTCGAATTCCAGGACCTTTGTTGCGGTAGCATATCCCGGTTTGAATATGCTGTTGTGCAGGGCGGCCAAGCGGCACGGCATGAGGGTTTATTACATGCTTCCACCGCAGATTTGGGCATGGGGCCGGTTCCGGAAGAATCTTCTGAAAAGATGGGTCGACACGATTATTTCGTTCTTTCCGTTCGAGGCTGATGTCTACCGCCATCTTGGCCTTGAGACGATCTTGCTTGACAACCCACTCGTTAGAGCATTGAGTACATACAGGAGAGAAAAAAGAGGTGAACGCATTGGTTTCATGCCGGGGTCCCGGAGGTCCCAAATAGCAAGGAATCTGCCAGTCGTTCTCGAATTGGCGAGCTTCATAGAAGCTCGAAGATCAGATATCGAGATGTGCTTACTTGCGTTCGATGCACGGAGTGCTGCCGACCTCAGAATCCGTCAAAGCATGTTACCAGTTTTTTATGACAACCGATATCAGATGATGAAGGATTGTGATCTGCTTGTTGTCAGTTCAGGCACCGCCTCGCTCGAGGCAGCAGCCATGCGCGTTCCCCAGATTTTCTTTCATCGTGTATCGTCTCTGGATGACCGGATACTGAGAAAGTTCGTTCACGTGGATGAGTTCAATCTTGCCAATCTATACTACGGTAAGAAGATCGTTCCGTGTTACGTAACTGGCGACTCTCGCCGGCTCGAGCAGCAATTGAAGGACGCTCTCACCGCATACTTATAGGTAGAAAAAATCACTCAGAACAATTGTCGGCGGCTAATGTCGCGCGATCTGATTTTCCGACCTGGATATCTTACGGGATCTATGTCCGTTGTTTGGTGATTTTGCCTACATCTGCGGCAATTGCCGCCTTCAAGCTGCTATCATCGGCAAAATGCTCTATGCCGCGGATACGTTCCCTGAACTCTATACGCACGGTCTTCCCATAGAGATCACCTGAGAATTCAACGATATACACTTCCAGCAGATCGTGGCGACAAAACATTGCACCGGAGTATTGATGGCCCGAAGCGTTTATTTTTACCATGTATACGCCATCGAGCGGTATCAGCTTGTTTGACGGCGTTTGGATGTTGATTGTGGGAAATCCAAGTTTCTTGCCCTTGCCCTTTCCTTTGATCACCGTACCTGATACCGAATACGGGCGCCCGAGCAGCCGATTGGCCGCCTTTATGTTTCCCAATAACAGTAATTCACGTATCCGAGTGCTCGATATTGCTCCTTCATCGCCTACTTTTGCCATGACCTCGACCTTGAATAGACCACGGGCAAGGTTTGTCAGAATATCTGCATTGCCCTTTCGCATGTTGCCGAAATGAAAGTTCTCGCCGACGACTATGACGGAAGGCCTTATTTGGAGGGCAATTAACTGGACAAATCTCTCCGGGCTGTATCGTGAAAAGACATCGGAGAACGTGAAGTAATAGATGAAATCTATGCCGAGTTGTTCGAAGATCTCTTCTTTCTCTCCGCGCGGGGTCAAACAACATATCGGCGTTTTTTTCAGGATGAAGAATGGCAAGGGTGCGAAGGTGATTATGCCCACTCTTTGGTCTTTGCCAGTTAACTGCTTCAACCGGTGGACGATTGCCTGATGTCCACGATGAATGCCATCAAAACTCCCGATACCACAAACCGAGTGCTCGGTGATCGGGTCGGTACTATCGGTTAATACTAACATGCCATGTCTCGTGCGATCATTCCCAAACTGCACGCCTGCGATACTTTGTGCTTGCCTATCCTCGTTCTCCTCAGAGTAAGCAAACACGCTCCATAACCGATTGCTTCTCCAAAGTCATGCACGAGAGATCGGATATAGACACCTTTGCCGACAACTGCTTTGAATGTCAGGATGGGCGGGTCAGCGATTTCGATGTCAAATGATTTGATGAATACCCCGCGGGGTTTCATAGGCACGAATTCATTCTGCCGGCTAATCTCATAGAGTCTTCGTCCACCACGCTTGAGTGCAGAGAAGCGGGGCGGTATTTGCTGTACTTCACCGACAAACTGCTGGGCAACCCGGTTCAATGCCTTTAGATCTAAGTCGATCGGTGCATTTATTGTGGATTCATCTAGCGACCCCGTGATGTCATAGGTGTCAGCAGTGATGCCCAGGAGCATCTCACCGGTATATTCTTTATCCAGTTTCTGGATCGCATCGAATTGCTTGGTCGCGCGATTGAACAGAAGTATCAATAAACCACTTGCGAAAGGATCCAGGGTTCCCGCATGCCCAACTTTATTAATTTTTTTCTGCAGCATTCGCACGACCTGGAAGGAACTGAAACCAACTGGCTTGTCAACCAGGAGAAATGAGTTTCGATCATCATCAACTGTCGCCATTATTGTGATCAGGATTTTTCCTTGATCTCGCGTAGTATAGCGGTGAGTATTTCTTTTTTTGCCTCGGGGATTGTTTTTTGCAGCCGAAGTCCGGCAGCGAGGCGATGCCCGCCACCTCCATATCGACGGGCAAGCTGATCGACGTCGATGACACCGTCGCTCCGAAGACTTATTCTCGTGCCACCTTTTTCTTCGCGCAGGAACATCGAAACCCTGACTCCCTTTATGGCCTCGAGAAAAGAGATGAAATTTTCCGAGTCAGACATCTCGGCACTGCTTCTTTCGAGCATGTCCTGGAAAAGATACATCATGGCCACGCCGTCCTTGACTTCGATCGTGCTCAAGACTTTCGTCAGCAGGGCTGTGCCACTGAGTGTCTTCGCATTCAATTTCTTAACCAGGAGGTCAGGTCGTACACCGAACCCGACCAGTTCGCTGGCGATCTGCAATGATTCCCTTGTCGTGTTAGCGTACACGAAACCGCCAGTTTCGTTGTATATACCGCAGTAGAAAATATCGGCAAGATGTTTATTGGTCTTTATCTTGAGACGTTTGAAGATGAAATAGATGATCTCACATGCAGACGAAGCGGTTTCATCGATGATCCGCAATGCTCCGAAGGAATTGTTACTCCGATGATGATCTATATTGATGATGGTTTTATCGCGCAGTTGCTGGTCAGTGACTTCCGGAAAAATTCTTGAAATCCCTGCCGAATCGACCGCAATCAACAGATCGAAATCAGGAACCTTGCGCGTGAACTGCCAATTACCTAAAAGGAATTGATATTTGACCGGGATGCGCGAGTGGCAGAAGAGAACAGGCTTTTTCCTGTGATAGTGCTTGACGAGATATGCTGCCGCTAGGGCAGCGGCGATACCGTCGCCATCCGGATCTCGGTGTGTGGCGATTACGATTCGGTTACTGGTCTTTATTATCCTTACTAATTTGGTTAATGAGTGCATCAATTTTCTTCCCGTATTCATAACTGTTATCAATCTTGAATTCAATATCGGGTATATGTCTCATTCTTACTCGGTTAGCTAATTCTGTGCGTATGTAGCCTTTTGCACGGTTGAGAGTGGCCAGCCCCTCATTTTTGTCATTCAGACTTGAGAAATATACGATTGCCTTCTTCAGGTCACTGCTGACATCCACCGTGGTGATCGTTACCAGCCCCAGTCTGGGGTCTTTGATCTTGTGTTCGATTATTTCGGATACCGCGCGGATCAAAACGGAAGCGATTCTATCTTTTCTCATTAGGTTATTTCAATGTCGTAATTCAACAGGGATACATCGTGGAATCTATCTATATAATCCAGCGCCGTTCTCAGCGACGAATCAACGTGTTGTCTGCTGTTACCGCAGGTTACCAGTCCCAGCTGAGTACGCTGCCATAATGACAGGTCTCCGAATTCGCAAATTGCCACGTTATATCGATTCTTCAATTTTTCTTTCAGGCTGGCGACAATCCGTCTCTTTTCCTTCAGTGAATGGCAGTTATCGATGTGCAGGTCCAGGTCACAACGACCGACGAAAAATCTATCTGACATCCTTGCTGGTTTGTTCTTCGATTTTATAGAATTGCATCACATCATCTTTCTGGATATCGGATATATCTTCAAGACCAATGCCACATTCATAGCCAGCGGTCACTTCTTTAGCGTCTTCTTTGAATCTTTTCAAGGAAACTACCTTGGCGGTGGCTATTTCTTTTTTCTCGCGCATCAGGTGGGCGATACAATTCCTTAAGACCTTACCGTCTTTAACGTAACAGCCGGCGATGACACCAGCGCGCGGGATGTTGAATACTTCGCGCACCTCAGCTTCACCGATGAGGATCTCCTGTAATTTTGGTTCCAGCATTCCGAGCATCGCGGCTCTCAAATCGTCGATCGCTTCGTATATCAATCGGTAAGTCCTGATTTCGACACCTTCACGTTCGGCGCTTTCTAGTGCGTTTGTGTCGGGACCGACATGAAAACCGACGCATATTGCGCCGGTCACCTCGGCGAGCAAGATATCTGAGACGTTTATCTTACCTACGCCTTTGTGCACAACTCTCACCGATGCCTCGTCAGTAGTCAGTTCCTGGAGTTTCTCGTCGAGCGCTTCGGCAGAGCCTGCTGTGTCAGCTTTGAGCAGAATCTTGAGTTCCTTAGTTTCCCCTGCCTGGATTTTTTCTTGGAGGTTGAGCAACGTGAGTTTTGATTTAGGTGCCAGCCGCCGGCTGCGATCCCTCAATTCACGCTGCGCCGCGAGTTCACGCGCCCGGTGTTCATTGTCCACGGCAAGGAATATTTCACCTGCTTGCGGCAGCCCACTGAAACCTAGGACGAGAACCGGTGCAGATGGTCCTGCTTCACTCACTTTGTCATATTTCTCATCGAACAGTTCCCTGACCCTTCCGAAATGAGGTCCGCACACAAAGGGATTGCTCTTACGCAGAGTACCCTCCTGAACCAGGATGGTTGATACATTACCTTTACCGCGGTCCAGGCGTGCTTCAAGGACTACTCCCTTTGCGCTTTTGTTCACAGGTGCTTTCAAGTTCAATTCTTCCGATTTGACCAAGATCGCGTCGAGCACATCGGGTATGCCTTTGCCTTTGAGCGCCGAAACCTCGACACAGATTGATTTGCCGCCGAAATCTTCGATAACCACGTTTGCTTTTGCGAGTTGTGTCTTGACGAGATTGATATTCGAATTCGGCAGATCGATCTTGTTGATGCAAACTATTATCGGAACACCGGCCGCCCGCGCATGATCAATGGCCTCTACGGTTTGCGGCATGACCCCATCATCGGCGGCAACGACCAGGATGACGATGTCTGTTACCTGAGCGCCCCTTGCCCTCATTGCCGTGAATGCTTCGTGACCGGGTGTATCAAGGAACGTGATGATCTTATCGTGGTAAGCGACTTGATAGGCAGCCATCTTCTGCGTAATCTTGCCGTATTCTTTCTCTGCGACTTTAAGTTTTGTGATCGCATCAAGCAACGTGGTCTTGCCATGATCAACATGGCCCATGACGGTGACAACTGGCGGCCGCTCGGTCGATTCGGTTTTTTCTTCAGTCTTCACCTGTTCTTCGATCGATACCGTTTTGACTTTGCAGCTCAATTCGTCGCAAATGATGGAGATCGAATCGATGTCGAGACGCTGATTTACACTGACCATTAGCCCGAGGTCCATGCATTTCTTGATCACTTCGCTGACCGGTTTGCCCAGCGCCTGGGCCAGCTCGGCAACGGTCATGAAATCCGTAACCTCAACGACTTTCTCTTCAGGTGTGGCTTCGATTTTTTGCGGGATTTCCCGTTTGTAGTGTTTCTTTGTTTCACGCTTCTCGAGCTTGGCAAGCGTTGATTTCACTTTTTCTTTGATCTCTTCTTTGTTGATCTTCTTCTTTTTCTCTTTTGCCCTTGGTTTTGACCAGCGTCGGGTGAATTCCTTCCTGACGCGTTTTTTCTCCTCCGATATCTTCGTCTTGATCTTCTTTATCTCTTCGTCGGTGAGAGCAGACATGTGCCCCTTGGCCTTGATCCCGATCTCTTCAAGCATTTTTATTAGAGCCGCGCTTGATAATCCCAGACTCTTCGCGACGCTATGAACCTTGTTGGCCGGCATCTTCTGGCTCCTTTTCGTCCTTGGGTCTCAGGGTTTCCAGCAATTCCTGCACCGCATCATCTTCCAGTGAGAGGAGAAATTTCAGTTCATCGACCGGTGCGTTGATGACCGCGAGTATGTTCGTATATCCTTTCTCGATGAGCGCTTTCTTAAGGCTCTTCTTCAACTGTTCGACGTCTTCGATTTTCATATCGGCGAGTTCCTTCTCCTTCATCTCCTTTTCGTATTCGGATACTTTCTTTATTTCGATATCCACTTCGCATAATCTCGACGCCAGGTCAACGTTCACGCCGTTCTTGCCGATTGCTTTCGAGTAGTCATCGTCTGGCACGATCGCCAGCACATGTCCTTCGGCAAGGGAGATTACCTCTTTCACTTTGGCCGGCGAAAGGCTGCGCGAAACCTGTATTGTTGGTTCCTTGCTCCACTGAATGACATCGATGCGTTCTCCAGAAAGCTCTTTGACCACCGATTGAATGCGGCTGCCACGATATCCGACACAGGCGCCGATCGGGTCAACCTTTGGATCAAGTGTCTGAACTGCAAGCTTTGCGCGCACACCTGGTTCGCGTACGATTTTCGCAACCTGAATGATGCCATCTTTGATTTCTGGGATTTCGTAGAAAAGCAGGCGTTCGAGAAACTTGGGATCGGTTCTTGAAAGAATGATCTTAGGCCCCCATTGTGCCCGGTCAACACGATGGACCACTGCGCGAATTGGTGAGTCCAGCCGGTAATGCTCTGCTCTCATCATTCCGTAGCCGGGTATTACCGCTTCCACGGGACCAAGGTCAACGAGTATTTCGTTGCGGCTTACCACCTTCACTATGCCCTTAACGATCTCGCCGATTTTTTTCTCGTACTCGACGAGGATTCGGTTCCGTTCTGCCTCGCTGACTTTTTGAGTCAACGTCTGCTTGACCATTTCAATGGCAGTCCTACCCAGATCTCCAATGGAAAGCGGGGTGCGGAAGACATCACCAACCTTGTAGCTTTCTTTTACTTGCCTCGCCTCCTCCAAAGAAATTTCCGTCTCGGCGTCGGTAACTTCCTCGACAACCTTCTTTGTTACGAAGATCTTTATGTCACCGGTCGACTTGTTAACCGTGACTTCGGATTCCGTATTCTTCCCGAATTTTCTCTTCACCCCAGTAGAAATTGCTTCGGCCAGTGACTGCATTACATAGTCGAATTTTACCCCCCGAGCGCGGGCTACGGCTTTCATGTTCTCGATTATCATTTTAGCATCATTTGTCATATATTCACTCCTCGACCACATTGGCTCGCTTGATTGAAGCATAGGGTATAGTACGTTCATCTTTTCCTGATGCCACAATGACTCCGTTTTTCTTTGTGCCTCTCAAATATCCCCTGATTTTTTCATTTCCCGTGTCGATTTCCACAACGTTACCGACAGCCCAGGCGTAGTGCTCGGGTTTCTTGAGAACGCGTTCGACGCCAGGTGATGATACCTCAAGTGTATAAGGAAAATTCATCAGATCCCTTTCATCGAGTTCGCGTGATATGATGTTGCTCGTCTTCTGACAGTCTCCGATCGTAACGCTTCCTTTCTCCTTATCAATGTAAACCCGTAATGTTCGTGATACATCATTGTAATCAAAGTCATAGAACCTCAAACCCATATTTTTGGTTATCTCGTCAATGGTCCGCGCGATCTGATTCAAGTCCAAATTCCTATCCATTAATTCTCCGATAAAGAAGTTCTTTTATCTCGGCGCATTTCGTCACCATTTCGGACTGGCTCGCCGTGAATACTTCACCAGTTTCTCTTATGTAGATATCGAGCCGATTATTCTTGATGCCCCTTGGGCCAATTGTAATACGTATCGGGATGCCAATTAGATCTGCATCGTTGAACTTGATTCCGGCCGATATGTCCCGGTCGTCTATAATAACCGAGAATCCCGCCTTAGTCAACAACTGGATCACTTCATCGCTCGTCCTCATGACGATCTCTTCATGCGGATTCAGGATCGTCAGGTGTATTTCAAAGGGTGCGATCGAAATAGGCCAGACGGCACCGCGGTCATCACTTTTTTGCTCGCAGGCACAGGCCATTATACGTTCGAGCCCGATGCCGTAGCTGCCCATTATTATAGGTTTTGAGTTGCCTTGTTCATCCAGGAAATTTGCCCCGAGACTGATTGAATACTTGGTGCCGAGCTTGAAGATATGACCAAGTTCCAGCGCGCTTTCGATATGCATCTCTCCACCGCACTTCGGACATCGATCACCAGATTTTACTTTCCTGAAATTGTCGTACTTGCCAACCTTCACATCGCGGCTCAAATTCAACCCCTTGACATGATAGCCATCGCGGTTTGCGCCGGTTATCATGCCTTGTGCATCACGTAACAGATCATCCGCATATACCGTCAGGTTATCCATGCCTGCTGGTCCAATATATCCTGGTTGGGCCCCGAATGTTGATTGTATCTCTTCGGCGCTTGCCGGTTCGTAGCTATGTCCGAGCTGGCGCTTGATCTTATCTTCACTGATCTCGTAATCACCTCGGATCAGTACTAGTACTGGGTCCTTTCCGGTCGCCGTGAAGAAGATGCTTTTTACGAGATTCTGCGGGGCGACATTGAGGAATTGAGTCACTTCCTCGACGGTGCGTTTTTCAGGGGTGGGGATCTGTTCTATCGGTGTATCCTGGAAAGACATATGTTCCCCGTCTCCGTCGGCGACCTGAATGTTCGCGCGGTAATCACATTGCTGACAAATTGCCAGTTGATCTTCGCCGCCGGAAACGATTGCCATGAATTCCTTCGATTCTCCTGTACCCATTAACCCGCCGGATGCGTCGACGACTACAAAATCCAGACCACACCTTTTGAAGATCTTTCCGTAAGCCTGCTTGTGCAGGTCGAAACTCTGGTCCAATCCTGCCTCGTCGTAGTCGAGGCTATATGAATCTTTCATGATGAACTGCCTGGACCTGAGCACTCCAGAGCGTGGTCTGGGTTCGTCTCGAAATTTTGTCTGTATCTGGTACCAGATCTGCGGCAGATCCCTGTAGGAACGGATCTTGTTACGCGCGGTGTCGGCAACAATTTCCTCGTGCGTAGGGCAGAGGCAATATTCGCGGTCCTTACGGTCTTTCAGCCGAAACATGTCATCTCCGTATTCTTGCCAGCGACCGGATTCTTCCCACAGTTCCTTGGGGGAAATTGCGGGCATCAGCAGTTCCTGGCCGTTGATCCTGTCCATCTCCTCCCTGATGATGTTGCTGATCTTCAGGAGAATACGCCAGCCTAGTGGTAAATAAGTGTGAATACCTGACGCGAGCTGTCTGATGAAACCACCGCGAAGCAGGATGCGGTGGCTTTTTGATTCAGCCTCTTTAGGATCTTCACGCAAGGTAGCTATTAGCGATTTGTCAAATTTCATAACTTGTAGTATACTATATATTAAGAGATATGTCAATACCAGTAGGTTTTGGCTGATCCTCATGGAGGCGACGGCGCAGGGTCTTGACTTATCAAATCATAGCCGTTATATTGACCAATGGATAAAATAAACAAGATTATTGACCAGACGATCCTGAGACCGGATGCGACGAGTGAAGATATCAGGATGTTTCTGAAAGACTTTGCAGAATACGGTTTCTATGCCGCGGTCGTCAATCCCTGTTGGGTTCCGAGCGTTGTCAACAACCTTCCTGAGGGCATCAAGGTCTGCAGTGTCGTCGGGTTTCCTTTTGGCGCCTCGACCACTCGGGCCAAAGTGTATGCGGCCGAGGACCTGGTCAGAATGGGATGTGATGAGATTGATATGGTCATGAATATCGGCAGGTTCAAGGAGAAAGATTTCAAGTATGCCGGAAAAGAGATAAAGATGGTCAATGATGCCTGTTCGGGCAGGATCCTCAAGGTGATCATCGAAACGTGTTTGCTGACCAGGGATGAAAAAATAGCGGCGGCGAACCTCATCAGGGAAAGCGGGGCGCATTTTGTCAAGACATCGACCGGCTATTCTCGTGGGGGCGCTGAAGTCGAGGACGTTGAGTTATTACGTTCGGTTGTCGGTCCTGATTTTGGCGTGAAGGCATCGGGTGGCATCCGGACCTTTGAACAGGCCCGGACCTTCATTGCAGCCGGAGCCAGTCGTCTTGGCACATCAAGCGGTGTGGCGATCGTTCAGGGAGCGATTCAGGCAGCAGACCTGGACCGGTGATTTAAGCTAATACACACGATATTTAGAGATTTTATCAAATGCATTAAAGAAAATTCTCTCTGGCTCGTTTAAGAAATAAATCCTGAAATATCGGAACTTTTCCAAATGACCCCTTGACAAATCACGATTTTTCAATATAATTAGGTGACACACAACGAATACCCTGAAAGGAGGTGCCAATTTAATGACAAAAGTCACAGTTTACGATGGTGAATCTTTTGACAATGCCTTGCGTCGTTTCCGTAAGTCAGTGGAGCGAGCCGGTATCTTGAGGGACGTCAAGCGACATGAAGTGTACGAAAAACCGAGTGAAAAACGTAAGAGACGTCTTATTTCGGCGCGTAAGAAGGAATGGAAGCGACAAAGGGAGGAGATATAAGCCGAACCCATGCCGAGGATGTTTTAGAACTGCCTAAGATCCTCAAATCACTCTCCAATTTCTGTTGTACCGACCCAGGCAAGAGAAGGGCGCAAGATTTATGCCCTCTGAATACGCGGGAGGCGGTTGAATCCGAGTTGGAGAAAGTCCAGAAAATAGAGCGAACAGGAGAATCGGCCGATTTTTCCGTGCCGTTTGAGCCTGGAGAGTTAAAGACCCGGGTGAAAACAGAGGTTTTCCTCTCCCTTGAGGATTTTTTTCATTTGAGGAGATTTTTCAGTTCTGTTCATGCTTTGCAGAGGAAGTTCAAGTCCAGCCAGCTGCAGGAGTTCTTTGCCGGTCTGCACGACCATAGCACCCTGCAGCGCGAACTGGATGCACGGATCGATGACACCGGGGCAATAAAGGACGATGCGAGCCCCAAACTCGCGCAAATCCGCAACAGTAAGAAACGCGTAAACCAGCGGTTGCGGGAGTTTCTTAACGGCATGCTCAGAGCCCAGCCAAACATGTTCACTGAAAGCATGGTCGTGGAGCGGGCGGGCCATTTCGTACTCCCGGTGAGATGCAATTTCAAAAAGCAGGTCAGGGGAATAATCCATTCTTTTTCTAACTCAGGTGAGACGGTGTTCATTGAGCCTGAGGCCGTTGCTGAGGATGCAGCCCTTCTTATGGAACTTGACGAGGAAGAGCGCATTGAGATCGAGGTGATCCTTCGACACCTTACCGATTCGGTACGCGATAACATAGGTACCATCGAAAATGATATTGAGTCTGTCGTAAGCCTGGACCTGCTTTTCGCCAAGGTCCGGTTTGCCAGAGAGTTGCATGCCAACCGTCCTGTTTTTGACAAGCGGCTGCGCATTTTGAATGCTTTTCATCCGGTGCTCAAGCGCATTAACGAGCGGGTGGTACCCCTCGATCTCCAGTTGAATTCAGGCAAGCGCGTGCTGCTCATTTCAGGCCCGAATGCAGGCGGTAAGACGGTTGTGCTCAAGACAGTTGGTCTTGCCGCGTTGATGGCAAAGTGCGGTCTTTTCATTGCTGCTGATGAGGGTAGTTCGCTGCCTTTCTTTGATGAGATCTACGCCGATATTGGTGATGAACAGAGCATTGAATCACAGCTGTCCACTTTTGCTGCACATCTGAAACAGATCAAGACCGCACTCGAAGGCAATGGCAATGCACTGGTGCTGCTCGACGAACTGATGAGCCAGACCTCGGTGGAAGAGGGCTCGGCATTGGCTTCTGCGGTCCTTGATGAATTGAGCAAGGCAGAAAACGTGGTTCTGGCCACGACGCATAATGAGAATCTTAAGATATTTGTCAGCAACCGAGCCGATATGCTCAATGCCGGGATGGAGTATACTGACCGGCCAACGTACCGGCTCATTCTTGGCGTACCCCAGCCTAGCAATGCACTGCGCTTGGCGCGTACCCTCGGGATCAAGGAAGTCGTTTTGGATAGGGCATCGTCTTACCTTGATGAGGATAAAGTCTCTTTGAACAAACTCTTTGAGGATCTTTCAAGAGAACACAAGATTGTTGAGGAAGAGCGTAAGAAATTGGCCGACCTCGTAGTGAGTTATGAGACGAAGCTCTCTGCATTCAATGCCAAGAAAAAGCAGGAATCTGATGAGATGAGGACAAAGTACCGGAATGAATTGAAGAAGGCAAAGAGAGACATAGAACGGTTGATAAAAACGCTGAGGAAGGAAGGTCCAAAGCCGGACATGATACGGAAGACGCGTGACTTCTTCAACGACAAGATAGATAACGAAAGACATGCTGCTCCGTATCACCCTGGTGTCGGTGAATTGGTGAGGATAAGGGAGCTCCAAAGGATCGGCCAGGTTGTTGCCGAAAGGGGTGGCAAGTACAAGATAAGTCTGGAGAATATTTATTACTGGGTAGAGCCAACCGACATTGAATCGCTGAGAGAAAAGGGAGAAGCGCGGAATTGATCGAACAAGAGAAGATAGAAGAGATTAAGCGCCAGACCGATATTGTCGATGTCGTGGGCAGATACGTGCAATTGAAGAAAATGGGGAAGAATTACCGCGGTCTCTGTCCGTTTCACAGCGAAAAGAATCCATCATTCTACGTAAATCCCGAAAAGGGTATCTATTATTGTTTCGGCTGCAAAAAGGGCGGTAACGCCATCAATTTCTTGATGGAATATGAAAAACTCGATTTCCCCGACGCAATTAAACGGCTGGCTGCGAATTTGGGTATCGAGATCGATACTACAAAGGGACTGAGATACAAGGAACTATACGAAGCGAATGAACAGGCCTGCCAGTTCTATGTTCAGTGTTTATCGAGAGACATTGGCCGTCGAGGCCAGGAATACTTGGTCAGAAGGAACATACAGCTGGACAAACTCCAGGATTTCCGTATCGGATATGCTCCGGCATCGGGTGGCCTCACAACGTTCATGAGACAGAAAGGTTTTTCTGGCGCACGCCTCCAGCAGGCCGGGCTCATATCGACGAATCGGGAGCATTTCCGAGACCGCCTCATTTTTCCCATATTCAATCTCTCGGGACGGATAATCGGTTTTGGCGGACGCGGTATCGACGACCATATCCAGCCGAAGTATCTGAACTCTCCGGAAACACCGATATTCAAAAAGGGTGAGGGTCTTTACGGCCTCTTTCAGTCCAGGGAGCAGATAAGGTCAACGGGTGAAGTGATGCTCGTCGAGGGTTATTTCGATTTGCTCAGTGTTTATCAGCATGGGTTTGACAATATATGCGCACCCCTGGGGACTTCACTGACGGAACAACAAGCACTGCTCCTTTCGCGTTTCGCCCGCAAGGGGATAATACTTTTTGACGGCGACCTATCAGGGATAAAAGCCGCCCTTCGTGCTATCGGCCTACTCATCGACGCACAGGTCGATGTTTTTGTGGTTCTCCTGCCCGAGGACTCGGACCCGGATACCTACATCAATGTCAATGGTGCCGAATCACTGCGCGAATTGGTCGGGAACGCCGTCGATTTCTTCCATTTTTACAAAGGTGTCGTGAAGACCGATACTGTTGCGCAAGAGGTCGGATTGATAAAGGATTTGATCCAGATCATCGGGCGAATCAAAGACCCGATACGGTACGACCGCTATTTGAAATATGCCGCCCATGTTTTTGATATCCCGGTCGAGACGATACAGAAAGAGATTGAGGGCAAACCCAAAGCACCGAAGCGACCGGTCCAGACTACCAGGGTTTCTCAAGAAGAAGAGCTCCTGGCGATGATTTTGAGCGGTTACGAGCATTTTGCGTTGGTTAAGAAATATTTGAAACCAGATGATTTTGTCGAAGATGGGACTAAAAGGTTGTACAAGAAACTGTTGAAAGATGAGAATTTTGACATCACTGATTTGTCAGAAATCGTTGATGAGACTCTGAGAGAAAAACTGCTGGCCGGGATAATGCGGGGCGAACCAGTATCCAGGGAAAGTATACTGGGAGCAATAAAGAGGTACAAAGGTCAGATCATGGAAAAGAGGCTTATCGTGAAACAGAACGAAGCCTACAAGCGCGGCGATGAAGCGGCGGGGGAACAATATAACAGGGAACTTCTGGCATTGAAGAGAGAATTGTTGAATATCAATGCTGAAGAAACCGCTGACGGCGAGCAGTGAGGTGTCGGTAAACATATTTTGTTATGATTGGTCAAAATAGTGTTCAGAAAGGGAGATTATGAAAGTCAAAAAAGAGCTTTTGAAGACGAAGGATTCTACGAAAATAATTGAAAAGGCAAAATCTGAAGGGAGCATTTCGCTCAATGAGGTCGATAAACTCATTCCAGAAGGCGCGACGGCCAAAGATATCGACCAGATCCTTGATACGCTGTCAAATTACGGCATTACTATTGTGCAGGAAGGAAAGGAGCATGTTGGACGTCGACGCCCGAAGACCACGCTAAGACCGGAAGAGCCGATTCGCGCATATTTCAAAGAACTTGCCAAGTATGATCTTCTGACCAAGGAGGAGGAATACGAGCTCGCGGTGAAGATCGAAACGGGTTATCGCATGATCGAACGGCAATTCTTGCCTTACCCGTGCACAATCAACAAATTGATCGAAGTGTGCAAGCAGGTCGAGAATTGCCATCGTAGCCTTGATCAGATCTCCAGGGTCGAAATTGAAGCCATGATGGACAAACGTGCTTTCTGGGCCGAGCGGCAACGATTTGTGCGACGGGTAAAATCGATTGAGCGAGATTATAACTCACTGCTTCAACTCTATAGAAAGACAAAGCGCGACAAATCCAAGACCCTGGGGTGGCGGATTTTCGAGAAGGAAGAAAGAATATTGCGCAAGGTCAATGTTCTTTCACTACAACATGCCGTGGTCAATGCTGCGATCCTGGAATTCAAGGAGAATATTGAGCGTCTGGGAAAAGTGGTCCGCACCCTGCCCAGGCTACGAAATCCGGATGAGATAAAACAGTTTAAGAAGGACAAGAAGCTGCTCACGGCGACGCTGGGTGGTGATCATGATCATCTTTATGAGACTTCGCGGATCGTCCAGGCATGGGAAGATTTGATAAATCGTGCACGCCAACGTATGATCGAAGGTAACATGCGTCTGGTCATATCGATCGCCAAGAAATACGTCAACCGGGGATTGGAATTTGCCGATCTCGTTGGCGAGGGTAATAACGGTCTGATAAAGGCGGTTGAGAAATTCGATTACCGTAAGGGATATAAATTCTCGACGTATGCCACGTGGTGGATCCGCCAGGCAATAACACGTGCGATAGGTGACCAGGCGCGAACGGTCAGGGTACCTGCTCATATTCTGGATACGATGAACAAGGTCGCGCGTGCACAGCGTGATATGATTCAGGACCTGGGGAGGGATCCGACCGTTGAGGAGATTGCAGCCCGTTTGGATATACCAACTGATAAGGTGAGAATGGCACACAACATCGCGTTGATACCGATTTCCCTTGACAAGCCCATTGATGACGAAGAGTCAAGTTTTGTTGGTGATTTCATCAGTGATCCAATGGGTGATTCGCCATCACGGCGTGCTGCGATTTCAATTCTCAAAGATCGTTTTAATGATATACTAAGGGATCTGCCAAAAAGGGAAGAGAAAATCATCCGTCTGCGTTTCGGTCTCAACGATGGTTTGCCCAGGACTCTTGAAGAGGTAGGCAGGATGTTCAACATAACACGCGAGAGAGTCAGGCAGATCGAAGCAAAAGCGTTGAAGAAACTGCGCCACCCGACACGATTGCGCAAGCTTCAGATGTATAAAGACCTGATCAATTGATCGGGGACAGGCTTTTTTCCTTTCGCTTTGGCATTGTGTTTCGGAGCACTCTTCTATGTGCATCAAAGTCGCTTGACATGGTTGTGATTCTGTATATAATTGCTCCATGAAAAGGTCAATAAGCGTCCTAAAGAACATCCGTAAGTCAACTAAGAGGCGGGTCGTCAACCGTAACAAGAAGAAGAAGTTAAAAGAAGCTCTCAAGAAAATAAGAAAGGTCAGTACAAAGAAATCCGCCATGAAGGCCTATCCTGGAGTCCAGGCGATCATTGATAAGTCAGTTCAGGATAGGATCATTACTAAGAATACGGCTGCGCGACATAAGGCGCAGTTGATGAAACATATAAGCACCCTTAAATAACCTCAGGGGTCAGACCTGGCTCCAAGTTCAAGGGAATATTTTCCCTACGCATTTGTATTTTATTTCAGAAGGAGGTTAGAATGAAAAAGACCATACTCATCATCATAATAATAGTGACTTCACTCGGTATCGTTTCAGGAGTGAACCTGGACCGGCAGCCCGATGTCCTTCGCATCGAAGTTCCGATTGAGGACATGAAGGGAACGTTTGGCAGGATTGACGTCGATATTGTCGATATTAATGATGAAGTGATCGGCGATGCCTATAAATATGTGTACATTGCCGCAGATTACTACTCAGTGACTTTCAAGGTAGAATTGAGAAAAGAACCGCGTGATAGGGATTTGCTGCGGGTCGCGGTGAAATTCAAGGGGGAAGAGAACATTTATTCTTTATACCAACTCGAGGACCGGATGATAGTGCAGGTTCTGGGCCAGAACGAATTCATCCGCGGCATGCCGGTCAATTACCGGATTATCGTGCACAATCAGAGAAATAGTGCTCCTATTGATGGCGCCCGCGTGAAAGTGACCATGAAGACCAGCGCAAAAGAAAAAGTGGTTTTCGAGGGCATGACAGACCGGGCTGGTTCGTGCGAGACGAATTTCAAGCTGCCTGAGGATGTGAATGAGGCAGATCTTCGTTTCGACGTAGCGTCCGCTTATGGCAAGGATCAGTACGATGTGAGCGTCCGCGTATTGAGTGGTAACATGACCTACCTGGTGACCGACAAACCCGTGTATCAACCTGGTCAGACTATTCATATGAGATCACTATCTCTGCGCCGTCCAGACCTGAACCCAGTGGATGGGGCCGTTGTTCTTTTCGAGGTTGAAGATAGCAAGGGCAACAAGGTCTACAAAGAGGAGATCAAAACAGATGACTTCGGTGTCGCGTATTCCAAATTCGTTCTTGCCGATGAAGTCAATTTCGGAGATTACACGATAAGAACAGTTCTCGAGAGCGATAAAGTGGAGAAGATAGTCAACGTCAAGAAATATGTCTTACCGAAGTTCAAAATCGAACTGACGACGGAGAAGGATTACTACATGCCAGGCGAGCAGATTACGGGTGATATAGTGGCAGAATATTTTTTTGGCAAACCAGTTGTTGAAGGAAAAGTAAGGATCACAACCTACAAGTTCGACATCGGTTTCCAACAAGAATCTGTGGTTGAGGGCCGTACCGACGAGGAAGGACGTTACCACTTCACCTACCGTTTGCCTGATTACTTCGTCGGCCAACCACTGGAACAGGGAGACGCCTTTGTACGCCTCGATGTTGAGGTAATCGACCCGGCGAATCACAGCGAAAAGATTTCAGCGAAGAAGAAGATTGTCGATGATGTCATTAGCCTTGCTGTCATACCCGAGGGCGGTTTCTTGCGACCGAATCTCGAGAACCGTGTGTATGTTCTCGCAACATATCCTGATGGTACACCTTGTTTTGCCAAGATACAGTTGCTTGCTGGTACCCGGCGATTCGATGCTCGAACCGACGCCTATGGAATTGCCGAATTCAGTATAACCCCGCGTGAAGCGAAAACGCTGATCGAGGTCAAAGCAACTGATGACAAGGGCGAGACCGCTGGTATTGAAAGAACTTTTGAATTGGATACGGCTCAGGATCAGCTCATAATAAGGATGGCTCGTGGCATATACAGTGTCGGTGAGGCACTCGATCTAACCTTCCTGACCACCAAGCGGTCAGGGCGCGTCTATTTTGACGTCATCAAAGACAACCAGACGGTCATGACAAAGTCCGTTGACATCAGGAATTACAGAGGACGGTACAAGTTGAACCTGACTCCGGAACTCAGCGGTTCGATCTGGCTACATGCATACATCGTTACCCGGGCAAGTGATATAGTGCGTGATACACGTTTCTGCTATGTCAATGCAGCCGATGACCTGCATATCAAAGTGAGCAAGAGCCAGGAAGAATATGCTCCAGGTCAGGACGGTGAGATAGTATTCACCGTGACCGGTCAGGATGGCCGCCCGAGGATCGCTGCCTTGTGCGTCGCGGTAGTCGATGAGGCGGTCTTCGCCGTGTCTGAACTTCAACCGGGTCTGGAAAAGGTATACTTCAAACTTGAAGAAGAGATAATGAAGCCGCGTTATGAAATACACGGTTTCACACCGGTCAGCATTGTGGAGATGAAGGCGAGGGAAGCGCGGGCCGAGAATGTGATGTTTTCGACCCTCGTTCCCAGGGATCACTATCCGGTAAGTTACACCACGCCCCAACTCGTTACCGAGAAGATACAGGAGGCGTTCTACACAAAACTAGAAGGGGTCAGATTCAAGATATATGAAGCGCAGACCGAGTATTTCCAGAAGCACGGCGAGTATCCGAGAAGCGAAGATGCCATTGGTTTGTTCATAAAAGAAGGCATGCTGCAGGAGGAGGAAATTCTTGATCCTTGGGGCAGGAGGTACCATGTACGCTCGCCTGAAGAATATTTTCAGTACTTTACCATTGCTTCGGCCGGACCAGATGGCATTATCGACAATGATGATGATGTAAACGAAATGATGTGGGACGAGGGAATTCTGTTCGCCGAGGAGATGGATGCAATGATGCCGGCAGCGGCAGGTGTACACAGCCGTATGGCCTTGCAAGCCAAGAAATCGGAGACGAGCATCCAACAGCCGGAGAAGGAACCGCGGGTGCGTGAATTCTTCCCGGAGACCTTCGTGTTTGAACCGGCGCTCATCACCGATTATGACGGTACGGCAAGGCTCAGTGTGACCATGCCTGATGCAATAACGACCTGGCGCATAACGACGTTTGCCTCGTCTTCACGCGGTGAGCTGGGCTCGGTCCTCGCTCAGCTGCGGGTATTTCAGGATTTCTTTGTCGACGTTGACCTACCGGTTGCTTTGACCGAAGGTGACGAGATCTCAATACCGGTTGCCCTCTACAACTATCTGCCCAGGGATCAGGAGATCAGATTGGTGCTGCAGAACGAGGATTGGTTCGATATCCTTGAAGGGTCCGAAATCGTCAGGCAGCTCGCGAGGGATGAGGTTAGCGTTGTGTATTTCCCGATCCGGGTCAAGAAACTGGGTTACCATTCGATTCTGGTGAGGGCCTACGGTGAGGTGAAATCTGACGCGATTAAACGCAACGTCGCCGTCCTGCCGGACGGGAAACTCTACGAAGGTATTGTCTCAGACCGGCTTATGGACCGGGTGGTGAAAAAGATCTCATTTCCTGCGAACTCGATCGAAGGAGCTAACTGGTTGGGTTTGAAGATTTTCCCGGGTATTTTTTCACAGGTCGTTGAGGGTCTCGATAAATTATTGGGGGTGCCGTTTGGCTGCTTTGAACAGACAACATCGGTTACCTATCCCAACATACTTATCCTCAACTATCTCGGGCAGACCGGACAGATCAAGCCGGAGACCGAAATGACGGCTGAAGAATACATCAGTCTGGGTTATCAGCGCCTCGTGACGTTTGAAGTGCAGGGTGGAGGTTTTTCCTGGTTTGGTGATGCACCTGCGAACAAGATATTGACTGCTTATGGTTTGATGGAATTCAACGATATGGCTCGTGTATACGACATTGACCAGCGAATCATAGACCGCACGGCTCAATGGTTGAAGAGCCAGCAGAACAAAGATGGTTCCTGGTCGCCAGATGCTCAGTACCTGCATGCTGAATCATGGGGGAACATTCAGAAAAACGAGATTTTACCGACCGCGTATATCTGCTGGGCACTCGGTGAGATCGGTGAACGCGGTACTGCGGTGCAGAATGGACTAAACTATTTAAAAAAGAACTTGAATGCTGTCAAGGATCCCTATATGCTTGCGCTCGTTGCGAATGCGTTCGTTTCCGTTGAACCGAATTCGGCCACCACGCTCGACATATTGAAACGCCTCATAGGCATGGCCAAAAGGGATCAAGATGCGGTCTACTGGGAATCGGGTATGGCTTCAATAACTTTCACACGCGGTATTGGGGCAGATATTGAGGCGACCGGACTCGCCGCGTACGCGTTGATAAGGTCCGGTAAGTACACGGACGTCGTAAGCGAGGCATTGACCTATCTGATCCGCGCCAAGGACAAATCGGGTATATGGTACACAACGCAGGGCACGATCATCGCGTTGCGTGCGTTCGTTGCTGCATTGGGCAGCACGAGCGAGGATGTTGATGCTCAGCTGACAATTATTGTCAACGGGCAGAAAGTCTCGGAATTCAGGGTGGATAGAAGCAATGCTGATCTCATGCACCAGGTAGATTTGGGCGGAAATATCGGCGCTCAGAACACCATCGAGGTCGTTGTAAAAGGAGAAGGTAGTTTCCTCTACGAGATCGTGAGTAGGTACTACCTGCCGTGGGAAATCGTACCCAAAGGTGACAATCCTCCTTTTGTTATCGACGTAAAGTATGACCGCACAGATCTCCGTATAAATGATATCGTCGATGTCGATGTCGATGCCAAATTGACCCGGCCAGGTCGCGCCCAGATGGTGATGGTTGATCTTGGGATTCCTCCTGGTTTTGAGGTTCTGACGCCGACCCTCGATGAACTCGTGGGCAAGAAGATACAGAAATACAGCATCACGCCGCGACAGATCATCATTTATCTTGATGAGGTTGTATTCGGTTCACCGGTCAAGATATCATATCAGCTCCAGGCAAAATACCCTATTCGTGCCAAAGTGCGGGCTTCACAGGTTTACGAATACTATAATATCGAAGATGGAGCATTCAAGCCGCCCATTGAAATACAAGTTGCCATGTAACAGGGAGATAAGAGGGGCCGAGCCTGTTTAGTCGGCCCCTCCATATTTTCCTTGACGCCACGCAATATCTAGATATAATTGAGGAATGGGTTTTTGCGTTAGCGGAGTGTGCGACGCATATTTTATGTTGGTTACAATCAAAGGATATATAAAAGGACGAAGACTATGAGAAATTACGAAGCAATGTTCATTTTTCATCCAGATTTACCTGATGAGAAACTGGAACAGAGCGTCCAGGCGGTCGAAAAAATCATCAAGGATAATACGCAGGGCCAGTTGAAGACCGAAAACCTGGGCAAGAAGACACTTGCCTATCCGATCAGAAAATTGAACGAAGGATACTACGTGAATTATGTCTTTGAGGCACAACCTGTCGCTATCAACAAAGTCAAGGAAGAATTAAAACACAGCGAAGATATTTTACGTTTCATTATCTTTGTAAAGGATTCAAAAAAATGAGCGATCTTCGATTAGGATATCTTAACTCGGTTCAGCTGATCGGAAGGCTGGTTGCTGATCCTGAATTACGTTATACGCAGAAGGGCGCGCCGGTTTGTGATTTTCGTATTGCCTCGAGCCGGCGATACAAGAATCGAGAGACCGGCGAGCAGCAGGAGGAGACATTATTCATCAACGTTGTTGCGTGGCGGCGGCAGGCCGAACTGGCAAATGATTTTCTGAAAAAAGGTAGTGCGGTTCTGATCGAAGGCAGACTTCGATCGCGCCAATGGGAGTCGGCTCAGGGAGAGAAACGTTCGGCGATCGAGGTTGTCGCGCGCCGTATTCAGTTCCTTGATCTGCCGCAAGCAGGCACAACGACGGAACCAACGTCCGAGTCGGAGGAAGATTTCAAGGACGATGGTGCGGTTGATACGCCGTTCTAATGCGAAAGGAGAGAAATGCGGAAGAGATGTCGTTTCTGTAAGGAACATATTGACGAGATCAACTACAAAGATACATCGGTATTGAAGGGTTTTATCAATGAGCGTGGCAAAATATTGTCATCAAGGATCACCGGTGTGTGCTCTTTTCACCAGCGCAGGCTTTCTCAGGCCATCAAGAGGGCACGCGAGATCGCTTTACTGCCGTACGAGACAAGATGAAAGTAATACTCCTTAAACCAATGGATAGAGTCGGTAAGCCCTTTGACGTGGTCGAGGTCAGGGATGGCTATGCGCGGAACTATCTCATTCCCAGAAAAATCGCCATGGAAGCCACCCCTGGTAATCTAAGAGGCCTGGAAAAATCCAAGAAGAGATTCTCTAAACAGATGGACAAGATTCGATTGCTGAGTATGGATCTTGCCGAGCGGATAAACAATCTTTCGGTGAAAACCACGATCAAGACAGGCATGGATGGGAAGGCATTCGGCAGTGTCACGTCCGCTGACCTTGCATCGCTGCTGCAGGCCGAGGGGGTCGAGGTCGACAAGAAAGATATCATGCTGAAAGAACCCTTGAAGCAACCGGGGGTCTATGACATAAAGGTCCACCTTGGAGAGAATATAGAAGCGGTATTCAAGCTGGCACTGTTAGAAGAAGAGGTGTAGAATTCTCGAGGTTTTCGTAAACGCGGTCATCGAAGACCAGCAATGGCACACTTATGTAGTACTCCTGAAGGAAAAATTCGGCGAACGAACTCTACCAATATGGATCGGCGAGAGCGAGGCAATGGCAATAGCCTTGACCCTGGAGGGGGTGAAACCCAAGCGCCCGTTGACACATGACCTGTTGAAGTCGATCCTCGATGCATTCCAGGCAAAGGTATCGAAGATCGGTATCGTTGATCTAAGGGAAGAAACATACTATGCAAAAATATTTGTCGAACTTGATTCAAAAGTCTTCGCGATCGACGCCCGTCCTTCCGACTCGATCGCCCTTGCACTGCGCACAAAGAGCAGCATATGGGTCAACGACGACATAATAAACCACAACGGCATTGTTCTGCAGGGCGATAAGACGGTGGACGAGTTGAAGAGGCGCCTGCGCAACACTAAACCCGAGTCGTTTGGTGAGATCGATTTCAATAAGTAGCATCAGATAGAGATTTGAAAATCAGAAAAAACATCATCGACCTCGGTATTCTATCGGCTACCGAGCGAAAGATGGTCAACGAAATACTCCAGATCAAAGAAAGGGAAGTTAACAAGGTGATGATACCAAAGAATGAGGTCATTTCCTTGTCATACGATACGCAGCTCCATGAGGTGGTTGCGACATACAAGAAACACCATTACTCCAGGTACCCGATCTACTTTGACAATCTCGACCAGATGGTTGGTATTCTTCACATAAAGGATATTATTTCCTTCTGGAATGATTTTCGGGACTATCCCGTTGTCGAATTCGTCCGTTTGCCGCACTTCGTATACGAGGACAAATCCGCTTTGAGTGTTTTCCTGGAATTGCAGAGGCTGAGATTATCACTTGCGGTCGTGATCGACGAATTCGGCGGTGTCTCAGGGATCATCACGGTCGAGGACCTGATCGAGGAGATCGTCGGGGACATCGAGGATGAATTCGATAAGAAGAAGAAGCCTCTGTTAGAGAAGATATCCGACAGTGAGTATTATTTGAATACCAGGATGGAAATAGACGACTTCGCAGAGAAGTTCGGTGTATCCATAGATGAAGATGATGTTTCGACAGTCGGTGGTTTGATCATTAAGTATGCCGACCGGATACCAAGGGTGGGCGAGGAGATCGAGTACAGGAATTTCACATTCAAGATAATCGAAGCAACCCGCAGGAAGATAAGCAAGGTCCGACTCAAGATACGCTGAGTCTTCGACTCATCGATTACGCATCTCTCCCGCGTCATTGCGAGGAGTGAAGCGACGAACCAATCTCGGTTTCATCATATTTCACCCTCACCTTTTTCCTTTCCCATCAAGGGGGAGGACTCGAAGGAATGGTATTTCTCGTCAAGGGAGGGGATTGATATAGGAACAGGCATTCAGAAAGGACCCAACGTCATTTGTCTGCAGCTTGCATGTGCCATTGTAACAATCTTGTTTTGTCAACGGCACTGACGCAATTAACGGTAATAACGATCCCAACGTTTTTTTTATTTGTTTCGATCATTTGTGCTTTGAGTTTTGGTATTGTTTCGTATTTCGATATTCGGATTTCCTCGCAGAAAATGTGGCAATTCTTATACGGTGAATGTTCTAGGTATGCAGGCTTTCGTAGATACGCTTCGCAATATTCGTCCCGATACCTGGTACTTTAGCTATCTCTGTTTCGCTTGCCTTACGTAAAGCCTCGACACTACCGAAGTATTTCAGTATCATCAGTTTACGAAATTTGCCGACACCGCTGATACTGTCGAGCAATGATTTCGTTACCTGCTTGCCGCGCAACTTACGGTGGTAGCCGATCGCGAAGCGGTGTGCTTCATCGCGCAGCCTCTTGAGCAAGTAGAAGCCTTTTGAGGTCGGGGGTATGGAAATAGTATTTCCGCCTGTGTTGAAGAGCTCGTCGCTGCGCTTGGCCAGGGCAAAGGTTGGAATTTCCGTATCTAATTCTTTTATAACGCGCAGGGCTGAGCTGAGTTGTCCCTTGCCGCCGTCAATGAGCAAGAGACCTGGTTTGGTTTTGCGCCGTTTCAAGCCCTTGAGCCGGCGGCTGACGATCTGTTTGATCATGGCAAAATCATCCTGGCCGGCAATCCTTTTTATGCGGTATCTTCGATAGTACTGCTTGTATGGTTTGCCATCTTTGAATGCTACAGAGGAACCTACCGCGAACTTATTCCCCAGATTTGAAACATCAAATCCTTCGATCCAGCGTGGCGGAGTATCCAGATGCAGTGTTTCCTGTATTTCGATGAGTGCCGGCGAGATGGATGAGTGTGCCAATTTCGTCGATATTTCATGCTCGGCATTCTTCACAGCCCATTTCAAGAGGGTTTTGCTCTCACCCCTGGGATTGACCATTAGCCGCACTGTGAATCCCTTCTTTTCAAACCATCTCTGCTGGATATCCCAGTCGTCTGGCATGGACGCGATTATGATTTGCTCGGGCAGAAAGGAGATGTGAGTATATATTAATCTGATGAAAGCGCTTGCGACCTCTTCGCTGCTGCTCTGGGGGTTGATCTTCAGATCGTATATTTCCTTGGAGAGCAGTCTGTTCTCGCGTATCCTGAACAAACATGCTACGCAATGGAAACGGGTGCGCGCCGTGCCGATAATATCCCTGCTGATATTATCTTCGGTCACTATCTGCTGACGTTGCGATATTTTGCGGATCGCGAATAACTGATCCCGTAATGTCCTGGCAGCTTCGAAATTTTCAGAGTCGGCATGTGACCACATTTGTTTTTCGATGGTCTTTTCGAGTTCATTTGAATTGCCGCGCAGGAACTTTATTCCTTTTTTTACTAAAGCCGCGTACTCGGATTTTGTGATGCTATCGGTGCAGGGAGCGCTGCACCTGCCGAGATAGAATTCAAGGCAGGCACGTGAATATTTCCTGGAAAGGTCTTTGGTGCAGGAGACCAGCTTGAATATCCGGCATAAAGCATCGCGCGTTCTGCGAAGCGCCCGGGCATTCGCATAGGGGCCGAAGACAAGGGAACCGTCGTCGGTCAGGTCGCGCGTGAACAGAATGCGCGGGAAATCTTCGTTGATAGTGACCTTGAGATAAGGGAATTTCTTGTCGTCCTTAAGACGAATATTGTATTTCGGCTTGTGCATTTTTATCAAGGATTCTTCAAGGGTGAGTGCTTCGACATCGGAATTTGTCACGATCGTGTCGATGTCAAGGACCTGCTTTATGATGCTTGAATTGATGTAGGATGTCAGTCGGTTTCTCAGGTTAGCAGCCTTACCGATATATATTACTTTGTTTCTTCTATCCTTGAAGAGATATACACCTGGTAAAAGTGGTGCGTGAGCGATCTTTTCTTTCGGTGGATTTTTCATTATGTGGCGAGCAGCATATGGTGCTCGCAGCTTATCAGCGAAAACGCGGAGCTTCCGGCAGCAAGTTTATCCCTTGACCACGCCCAACGGTCTCATGCGAGCGACTTTGCGCGATATGCCTGCCTGATGCACGGCATCAACGACCATATCTATATCCTTATACGCTTCGGGTACTTCCTCTCTCAGCACCTCGCTGCTTGCGGACAGAACATAAATGCCTTTTTCCGCGAGCTCTTTGCTGATGCTCCGGCCGCGTGTTCTGTCCAGTGCTTTGGTCCGGGACATCACCCGGCCCGCACCGTGGCAGGTCGAACCAAAGGTTTCTTTCATTGCCAGGTCTGTTCCGAGCAGGAGATATGAATTTGTGCCCATGTCGCCAGGTATGAGCACGGGCTGGCCAATGCCCTTGTATGCGTCAGGCACTTCTTCATGCCCTGCCGGGAATGCCCGTGTTGCACCTTTCCGGTGTATGCATAATTCCTTTGTTTGGCCACCGACTACGTGTTTTTCGAACTTGGCGATATTGTGGGCCACGTCATAGATCAGATGCATGCTCAGCGCTTCTGATGATTTACCGAGCACTTTTTCAAATGATTCTCTGACCCAGTGCATTATGCATTGGCGATTTGCCCACGCGTAATTCGCCGCACACGCCATCTGTGCAAAATAGGATTTTCCTTCAGGTGATGTTATCGGAGCGCATGCCAGCTGCCGGTCAGGGATCTGTATTCCATACTCATGAGTGGTTCGGCCGAGTATTTTGACGTTGTCATCACATACCTGATAGCCAAGACCGCGCGAACCGGTGTGTATCATAACGGTTATTTGACCGACATCATCGATGCCCATGGTTTTTGCGGCTTCCCGGTCATAGATATCCTGCACGACCTGTATTTCGAGAAAATGATTTCCAGCGCCAAGCGTGCCGAGCTGGGGCCTTCCCCGCTGGAGCGCTCGTTTAGACACCATGTCCGGATTTGCGCCCGCTAGCGCACCGCGCGCCTCGATATGGTCGATGTCCTCTTCCCATCCATAACCCTTTTTCAATGCCCATTGCGCACCGTGAATCAGCACGTCCTTGACTTCGCGTTCGTCGATTCGGATCTTGCCGGTTGAGCCAACGCCGGAAGGAACGTTGTTAAATAAAGCGTGAACCAGTTCCTTGATCTTGCCCTTTATTTCTTTGTCGGTGAGGTCAGTACGCAGCAGGCGTACGCCGCAATTGATATCATAACCTACGCCACCGGGTGAAATAATACCCGTGTCGATTTCAAAAGCCGCGACACCGCCGATCGGGAATCCATAACCCCAGTGGATGTCCGGCATGGCCATCGCGCATCCGACAATACCCGGTAGAGTGGCAACATTTGCCACTTGTTCTGGAGCCTGGTCAGAGACTATCTGCGGCAGCATTCTTTCTGAAGCGTAGATCAACCCGTCAGTTTTCATTCCGGATTTATAACTGCGAGGAATTTTGTATCTATAATTATCGATCTTTTCCAGCTTGCCTTGCCAGGACATGTACAGCCTCCTTCCTATTATGATTATAAAGCATTTGCTGGAATTGTCAATTGTACGCGTAACCAAAAGACGTATTCGTTGTTCGTAAATCGTATTCGCAACCATGATGGAGTGACCCGCAAAACACGAGTACGAGCCGCGAAAAACGAATACGTTTTTATTTTTATCCAGCGACACATTAAATATTGACAAGTTCCCATATGTATGTATACTTCTATTTTAGAATGCAGGATACAATCCTTGTCCTTGAGGATGGAACAGTCTTCAAAGGCAGGGGTTTTTTTGTCGGCGGAGAGGTTTTTGGCGAGGTGGTTTTTAACACGTCAATGACCGGGTATGAAGAGGCATTCACCGACCCGTCATATGCAGGTCAGATACTCGTCATGACCTATCCGCTTATTGGTAATTACGGATTTCACAAGAGACATCGTGAGTCAGAGAAGACTCAAATTAGAGGGCTCGTTGTCAAAGAGCCCTATTTTTTTTCAACCCGTGGAACGCGTATGGCGCGTTTCCTCAAAGCAGAACGTTTGCCGTGTCTATATGACATAGACACGCGTGCGTTGACGCTGAAGATCAGAAATCGCGGCACGATGAAAGGGATGCTCGTCGGCAATGCACAAAATGTCGACATCCCTCAATTGGCCAGCAGGATCCAGCAGACTCCACACCCTGACAAAGAGAATCTTGTTGCCAGTGTTTCATGCAAGAATGCGACAATACACAGAAGCCGCGGCAGGAAGAAAGTCGTTTTGATCGACTGCGGTGTTAAGAAGAGCATTGTCGATAACCTGCTACGCTACGCTACAGTTATCCAGGTACCATATGACGTTGATATGAAAACAATAGATGAATTTCATCCCGATGCGGTCGTCATATCCAACGGACCGGGTAATCCTGAGCATCCTGACATCATGGGTTCCACTGTCAGGACGATAAAGAATACGCTGGAGAAATATCCTACTCTTGGAATATGCCTGGGGAATCAGCTATTGAGTATCGCACTCGGCTTCAAGACCTACAAAATGAAGTTCGGCCACCGCGGCAGCAATCATGGTGTGAAAGATCTTGCGAGCAACAAGGTGTACATAACATCTCAGAACCACGGATATGCGATCAAGGAAGAGGATATCCCTGAAGTCCGGATATCCTGGATGAACGTCAACGATCACACAATCGAGGGCATCCGGCACAAGAGATTACCAGTATCCTCTGTTCAATTTCATCCAGAGGCAGGTCCTGGTCCTTATGATACCACGTTCATTTTCCGGGATTTTCTAAATGCCTAAACGCAAAGATATCAAGAAGTTGATGATAATCGGTTCGGGGCCGATCGTTATCGGTCAGGCCGCGGAATTTGATTTCTCGGGCTCGCAGGCGAGCAGGTCGTTGAGGGAGGAAGGCTATCAGACGGTGGTCGTGAATTCCAACCCGGCAACGATCCAGACCGATTCTCAAATTGCTGACGTTATTTACATCGAGCCTTTGAATATCGAAACTCTGGCTAAGATAATCGAGATCGAGAGACCGGATGGTTTGCTGCCAAGCTTTGGCGGCCAGACAGCCTTGAACCTTTCGTTCCGTCTTGCACAGGAAGGGATACTGGACAGATATGGTATCGAACTCCTGGGGTCGGATCGGGAAACGATCGAGGCGGCCGAGAACCGGGAGAGTTTTCGCAGATTGATGTCCGAACTCGATGAGCCGATCCCCCAGAGCGTGGCATGTCACAGCATTGAGCAAATAAGAGAAGCCATGCTCACGCTGTCATACCCAGTCCTGGTCCGCCCCGCGTACACTTTGGGTGGCACCGGAAGCGGCGTTGCATACAACTGGCAGGAGCTTCAGGAAGTCGCCAGTGCCGGGATCAGGCAGTCGCAGATCGGGCAGGTGCTCATCGAGGAAAGTGTATTGGGCTGGAAAGAATTCGAGTACGAGGTCATGCGCGATGGCAATGATAACTGCATTACGATTTGTAGTATGGAAAACTTGAATCCAATGGGTGTGCATACGGGTGAGAGCATAGTCTTTGCGCCGGTCCAGACCTTGACCGATAAGGAAAACCAGATTCTCAGAAGTGTGAGTCTGAAGATCATAAGAGCGCTCAAGATCTGCGGAGGGTGTAATATCCAATTCGCAGTGGACCAAAAACGCTGGGCTTACCGCATCATTGAAGTGAACCCCCGGGTATCTCGCTCATCGGCACTGGCATCGAAGGCGACGGGGTATCCCATCGCCCGGGTCAGCGCCAAGATCGCGGTGGGCATGAACCTTGATGAGATCCCGAACGCGGTGACCAAGAAAACAACGGCGGCATTTGAGCCCGCACTCGATTACGTTATCGCCAAGATACCGCGCTGGCCTTTCGACAAATTCCCGACTGTCGACCGACGCATAACCACGCAGATGAAATCGACCGGTGAAGTGATGGCGATCGGCAGCACCATTGAGGAAGCAATGCTCAAAGCGATAAGATCGCTGGAAATAAATCAAATGGGACTAGAACCCGAGGCGATCAAAGAACACGAGCTCATACAGCAACTCGAAGAACCCACCGACCGTTTGCTTTTCTGTATCGCAGAATCATTGCGCAGGGGCTACACGGTCAAGAAGATCTCTGAACTCAGCAAGGTTGATCCCTTTTTCATTACCAAGATCGCGAATATTATTAACGTCGAAAGGAGATTGCAGAAATGTCCCCTGGATCCTGAACTGCTGAGTGACGCAAAGAGATTTGGTTTTGCAGATGATGAGATCGGCCGTATCTTGAGTAAACCGGCCGAAGAAATCAGGGCACTTCGTGAATCGCTGGGCATAGTGCCGCGCTTCAATATGGTCGACACTTGCGCCGGAGAATTCGAAGCGGTAACACCGTATTACTATTCCACGTATATGGCGACGGGTGGTATCAGAACCCGTGAAAAGAGCAAACGGCGCATTCTCATTATCGGCTCAGGACCGATTCGGATCGGCCAGGGCATTGAGTTTGACTACTGCTGCGTGCACGCTGCGCTTGCACTCAAGGATGCCGGGTTCGAGGCGATAATGATGAACAATAACCCGGAGACGGTTTCGACCGATTTTGATGTATCGAGCCGCCTCTATTTTGAGCCACTCGTGTTTGAGGATGTTTTGAATGTTATTGAGCGGGAAAGGCCCGGTGGTGTCATTCTGCAGTTCGGCGGCCAGACTTCAATAAATCTGGCGATTCCTCTGGCCGAGTTGATCACGAGCGGCAAGTTGGATGTTGAAATCCTGGGGACGCAGCCAATTGATATACACCGCGCCGAAGACCGGGAGCAATTTTCAACCCTCTTGGGGAGTATGGGAATCAAGCAGCCGCCTTTCGGAACAGGCTATACTTTCAACGATGTGAAGAACGTTGCCGCTTCCATAGGCTATCCGGTCATCGTACGCCCCAGTTATGTGCTGGGCGGACGTGCTATGGAGATCGTCTATGAAGAACGTGGGCTCGAGCAATACATGGACGCGGCGGTGCGCGTTTCAAGAAAACATCCCGTTCTCGTCGACAAGTACGTGGCCAATGCAACTGAGGTCGACGTTGACGCGATCTGTGATGGTGAGGAGGTCTTCATCGGCGGTGTCATGGAACATATCGAACAGGCAGGCGTGCACTCGGGCGATTCGTATTGCGTGATTCCGCCAAGAACGCTATCAGATGACAGGGTATACAAAATAGAGAGCACAACGAGGGATATCGCGCGTTCGCTAAACACCAGGGGATTGATCAATATTCAGTTCGCAGTGCAGAATGGCGAGATCTATGTGCTCGAAGCAAATCCACGCGCCTCGAGGACAATTCCTTTTGTCTCCAAAACGATTGGCGTTCCGCTCGCAAAACTCGCAACGTTGATCTTGATCGGGCAGAGTATAGAAGATCTCAGACGGTCACGTGTTCTGCCGAATCTTGCCAGACGTAGATTCGTTTCTGTAAAGGGCCCGGTATTCCCGTTCAAGAAACTGACTGGCGTCGATCCGATCCTTGGTCCGGAGATGAAATCGACCGGTGAGGTCATGGCAATCGACCGGACCTTTGGCGCCGCATATTACAAGGCGATACTGAGCGATGAGAGGTTCAGTAACAAGGGAACGGTCTACGTCACGGTACGTGATGATGATAAACCCAGGATACTCGAGCTGGTGAGATCATTCGCTGAACTTGGTTTCAAATTCGTGGCGACCCGGGGGACGGCGGATTATCTTCGCCAACACGGAATCGAAGTCCAGACGGTATACCGCATCAGCGAACATAAATCACCGAACGCTGTGGATCTGATGCGCCAGCGGAGCATTGATCTTATCATCAATACACCAAGCATGACCCACAGTGCAAAACGTGACGGCTATGCGATGAGGCGTTTGGCAGTAGAACTCGGTATCCCGTTCATTACCGCGCTGACGTCGGCCGAGGCTGAGGTGGAGGCAATAAAGTTCGCGCAGCGGCACAGCCTTGTCACCCGCCCCTTGCATGAATACCACAACCGTCCAGGTTGAGCAGAAGAACCGATTCCCTGCTGAATTCTGAATTGTACTACTCACGATGATGCCATTTGTTGACACATATGACATCTCGTCTATAATCGTTAAGGAGGTTTCATGAACGCTATTTTCCTCGCGATCATTGCCTTTATTGTTTTTCTGTTCGGCTATCTATTCTACGGGCGCGTGTTGAGCCGACTGTTCGATGTCGATCCACGGCAGAAGACACCCGCTCATTCATTGTATGACGGTCGTGATTACGTGCCAGCGAAGCATTGGATGATACTCTTCGGCCATCATTTCGCGTCGATCGCAGGCGCCGGTCCAATTCTCGGTCCAGTCATCGCGGTTGTGATCTGGGGATGGGGTCCAGCAGTGCTTTGGATTTTTTTGGGTTCGATATTTGTGGGCGGAGTACATGATTTCTCTAGTCTGATGATATCGATAAGGGAAAAGGGGAAATCGATCGCCACCGTTTCCGAACATGTGCTCAGCCGGCGTGCAAAGATTTTCTTTTCAATATTCTTGTGGTTAACCCTCGTGCTTGTTATCGCGGTGTTTGCTGCTTCCGCGGCGAAGACCTTGAGTACTACACCCCAGGTGGTTATCCCGACATTCGGCCTTATTATTGTCGCCTCCGTTGTCGGGATCCTGACCTACAGACTCAACTTCAACCTGATTGTATCAACCACCATCGGCATCGTTCTGCTCTTTGGCTTGATCATAGCCGGTTATCACTTGCCGATCAACGCTTCATTCCATTTCTGGCTCTTCTGCCTTTTGGGTTATGCTTTCATCGCTTCAGTATTACCGGTCAATATCCTTTTGCAGCCAAGAGATTACATAGCCAGTTTTGTGCTCTTCTTCGGTCTTTCGGTCGGCTATGTGGGTTTGTTCATAGTGCATCCTCAGATAAAAGCACCTCTGGTAATTCAGTGGCATGGGGCGCAGGGTGGTCTCTGGCCTATGATGTTTGTCGTTATTGCCTGCGGTGCTATATCGGGATTCCACTCACTGGTTGCCAGCGGCACGACCGCAAAGCAGCTGTCCAATGAGAGGGACGCAAAAAAAATAGGCTATGGCGCAATGCTCGCCGAGGGCCTTTTGGCCATACTCGCCGTGGTGGCAGTTGCGGCAGGGCTTTATTGGAAGGGCGGTCCATCGGGCCTCGTGTATCCAGACCTGATGAGAGGAGGCAACTGGATCGGCACGTTCGGTGCCGGTTATGGTGAGATCGCCAAACCGATATTGGGCGCGTTCGGCATGTTGATCGGTATTACCATGCTCAAGACGTTCATCATGACAACGCTCGATTCGGCGACAAGAATAACGCGCTATATCAGCGAAGAACTGTTCGGCGAGACTTTAGGAATCAGCATCTTCAGAAATTGCTACTTCAATACCTTCGTGGTCATAATTGCTGCATTATGGTTATCGCTGGGCTCCTGGCAGTCCATCTGGCCCGTATTCGGCGCGGCGAATCAGCTCGTTGCATCGCTTGCCCTTTTTGTAGTTACGGCATGGCTGTTAAGCCGAAACAAACCTGTCAAACACGCTTTATATCCGGCACTTTTTATGCTTTTTACAACCGTCGCAGCGCTCCTTTACCAATTACTTCAGTTCATCAATCAGGGCAAATATGGATTGGCTCTCGTCGCGGTCTTACTGCTGGTCCTATCGCTGTTCATGCTGGTGGAGGCGATACAGGTTGTACGGCACCGGCACAAGCGCGCCAAGTCATAGAAATTGCGCTGAATTGATTGAAATTGAATGTTCTCTTGCTGGGTCAATCTTGACATAGATATTTTTTTGTATAGAATCATTCATTGAGCCAGGGTAGCTCAGTTGGTAGAGCACCGGACTGAAAATCCGGGTGTCCGCAGTTCGATTCTGCGCCCTGGCATTTTTTGTCATACGGGAAACGCAGAAGTCACAAGATTTTCTTGACATTTTAGCGGATTTTAGTAAAATATTGTATATGGCACGGGGTAGCTTTTTCATTATTTTGCGGCATCTAATAGCCGAAATTAGCATCGGGCATATTGTATGCAGAGTGCATTGAAACCATGATATCACCAGATGAGCAGAAGGTATTGAGCAGCTTTGCCCAGAGGATTCCTCAGGATGATCCTGGAGCGCATAACAATCTTGCGATTGTCTATTACAACAAAGGGCTGTACACCGAGGCGATTGCGGAGCTCGAAAAAGCTCTCAAACTCAATCCCAACTTTGTTCTGGCGCGCAATAATCTGGAGATAATACTCAGAAAAACGGGCAAACTCGAGGAAAAAGTTGAACACTTGACCCAGGGTATCGAGAGTGATCCTCACGATGAGAACAAGATCCTTGAGCTCGCAGATACTTATGCCAAATTACAGAAATACTCACACGCTATCGTCTACTACAAGAAGGTCCTCGATGCAAATCCAGATTCATATCATGCCCATTTTGGTTTCAGTAACACGCTGAAATACCTTGGAAAATATGATGATGCCCTTGAAGAGATGAAACAAGCACTGAAAATAAGGGAAGCGCACGAAGGCTACCGGGCGATCGGTGAAATATATTTACGAAAAGGCGTGATCGATATGGCGATAAAGAACCTTGAAGAGGCGTTGAAATTTGACGAGAACTCGGCGGAGACTCATTTTCTTATGGGTTTAGCACTCAGTGAGAAGGGACGCACACAAGACAGCATCAAAGCCGTGAAGAAGGCGATATCACTGAATCCATCACTGGCCACGGAAGATACCGGTTTGCCGGTCGACATCGAATCCCACCGCGATCAGTGGGAATCCCTGAAGGAACAACTCGGTATTCCCAAGGTTACGGGAGATTCATATAAAATTCACTTTAATATGGGGATGTCCTATCGAAACAAAGGATTATTTGATGAGGCAGAGCGGGAGTTCAACGAATGTCTGAAATTGAAGGAAGGCGCCGCTGAAGTGTATTACGCTGTTGCCGAGGCAAATATCTATCTGAGTAGATTTGACGAGGCGATCCGCAATTTGCAGCAGGCAATAAAACGCGATTTCGATGCCGTCAGGTGCGCAAACGCGCTTGGTGTCGCACATATCATGCAGGGACAGATAGGTAGTGCCCTGGAGTGGTTTGAAAAGGTGCTGGTTCAGGATGAAGATGAACCAATGGCATTGAATAACGTGGCAGTGGCACAGTATGTCCTTGGCGACGTGGATAAGGCATTGAGTAACTATGCGAGATCAATGGCTGCAGGGAATAGCGATGCCCGATTCAATTTGGCTATGCATTACTTGAAAAATGACGACTACGACAGGACGCTCGAGCTGCTGGATTATAAAGGTATAGACGTTGATTTCTTATACGGCCTTGTGTACATGGAAAAAGGCGAAGACGAAAAAGCCATGGATGCTTTCAATCGAGTTTTGGAGGTCGCTCCTCATCACGCCGGTGCCTACTATAATATGGGTTTCATAGCGACACGACTTGGCAGGTACGAAGAGGGCCTGGTGCATATCAGAAAAGGCATGGAGATAGAACCAAATTACGACAATGAGAAGTATCATCTTTCACTTGACCCCGCAATTTCCGAGTTCGGTCCTTATTACGTATCGCGATCCCATCCTGTGGCTGCGGAAGTGATTGATGATGTATTGGCTCCGCAGGCTACTACTCCCGATGAGTTGCTTGCTGAGGCAGAAGAATCTCTGGGTAAGAATGATGCGGTTCATGCCCTGGAGAATGCTGGCAGAGCTCTTGCAATCGATCCGCAATATTACAAGGCAGCTTTGTTGAAGGCGGATATTCTTTTCAATCGTGGTGATGTTAACGATGCAATTGAGCTTCTCGAAAACCAGCACAAGATCCAACCGGGTGTCGTCGACCTGCTCGCTGCTCTGTCACTTATGTTGAAGAAAGAGGGTAGGGTTGAAGAGGCAAGAGTGAAGTATCAGGAGTTGGTGGAAATTCAACCGGATAACATGACCTGGTCGAATGAACTTGCCGATCTTGCATACGGTTTAGGCAAGGAGGATGAGGCTCTGGAATCATACCTCAGGGTTTATGAGAAGGACAGGGAAAACATTGGAGTAAACCTCAGGCTTCTAAGAATCTACATTAACAAAAAAGACTATGATAATGCGCATCAGCATATCGATTTTCTTTCTGATGCGACTCCTGAAAATTACGAATACAATATACTTGCCGGGATCTACTGGGCGGAGAAGCAGGAGTATGATAGGGCGAGAGGGCATTTTGACAAAGCGATCGAGGTCGATGCTTCGAAACCGCTACCCTATTACCATCGCGGATTACTGAACATCCACAGAGGTGCTTTTGATGATGCTTGTGAGAGTTGGAAGAAGGCGCTCTTATTGAGCCCACCTCAGGATTTAGCCGATAAGATAAAGCATTGTCTAACACTAACAATAGAACTTTCTGAAATTTTGGAGAAAGAAATATGAAATTGAGGAGATGAGATGGCTGATGAATTGAGGGTTGATTCGGGAGCTTTGATTTTCGCCACGCTTGCTGATGTATACATTTCATCAGGTATGATCGACGAGGCGATCTCAATATTGAAGGATGGCCTCCTGCGTAACCCGAATTACCAACTGGCGAAAGTAATACTCGGTCGTGCATATTACCTGAAGGGCGAATTTGATAAAGCCGTCGAAACCCTTGAGATGATATATGAAGACATCAAGGATGATGAGAGCGCAAATCTCTACCTTGGGCATAGTTACTTCAAAATGGGCGATAATGTTAAGGCAAAGAAATTCTACGAAGCAGCGTTGAAGATCAATGATGGGAACACCGAGGCTCTGCAGGCCTTGGAGAAATTGATCCCCGATTTCACGCCCAAGGCCGAAGTTCAACCGGCCGTGCCAGCCGAGTCAGGAGAACCAGAGGCTATTGAGGTCGAAGAGGTTATTCATGAAGTTATTTTGCCCTCGGAACCGGAAGCGGCCACGCAGGATGAAGTGTCAATTTCGGAACCGATCGGGGCAGAGCGTGAAGTAGAATTGCCGACTGAGCCTCCGGAAGTTGTTCCAGAAAAAGAGACTGGCGAAGAACTCACCATTGAATCTTTCGTTCAAGAACTTCCCGAGAAAAAAACCAGGACCGAAAGCGTTCCGCTAGAAGCACTTGATAAACCGGTTGAGAGACTACTGGCTCTCGATAATGTAAAGAGCGTCTTCATTGCAACCAAGGATGGTTTGCTGATCAAGAACTACACCAGAGATGACAGCGATGTAGAGGTAATATGTGCTTCAATAGCAGGGATTTGTCTCGATGTTGACGAAGCTTTTCGAATGTTAAAACGGGGTGGTCTGACTCGGTGCATCATAGAAAAACCAGATGAAACAATATGCGTCATGGCGGTAGGAGATTCTTTGTTGATCGTCATCACAAAAGTTGAGGCAAAACCAGGCTTGGTTTTTGTCTATGCCCGTAAGATCATCGAAGAGATTGAGGAGATATTAGGATGAAACTAGAAGAGTTCACGAAAATACCCAAGGTGCTCGGTGTTGGATTGGTCGGTGAGGATGGTTTTATCATTGAGGGGCAGTCGACGTATGAGTATGATACAGAGAGACTCGGTGCCATTGCTGCACGGGTAGTCAACCGAATAAAGAACAATCTCAGCGTGGAAGAGGCATCTGCCGTGATCTATACCAAGGACAATGTTCTTTTTCTGAAAGAGATCGGGGAGGGTATTGTATTTGTCATATGTCACAAAGATGCTAATGTTGGCCTGGTGAAAATCAGGTTGAACAAAATGACTTGAACGGGGAGTTTTCTGCGGTCATCATAAGAATTTGCCTATGCAGGTTTTAGTACGCACTAATATCTTTGCTACAGTTCTCATTTTCATTATCCTTAGTGTGATCGATTGTGCTGCAAAAAGCAACAAGAAGGAAGTCTCCTGGGACGTACTCGCAAGAAAGGATATGGTCTACAACCAGATCAAGGGTCGTGGTATCAAGGATGATCGACTGGTCAATGCCATGCTCGAAGTTGAGCGCCACAAATTTGTGCCAGAGAGTCTTGAGAAATTAGCTTACGGAGATTATCCTTTGCCGATCGGCGAAGATCAGACAATATCACAGCCTTACGTTGTTGCGTTGATGACGGATGAACTGCAATTGAAGGCAACCGATCGGGTTCTTGAAATCGGTACCGGGTCAGGATATCAGGCGGCTATTCTGTCACTGATGGTCAAAGATGTGTTTACAATAGAGATCATCGCTTCTCTCGCGGATTCGGCGGCACGCCGGTTGGCCTCGTTAGGATATAGGAATGTTCATGTAAGACACGGTGATGGTTTTCTTGGCTGGCCTGAAGAGGCACCTTTTGATGCGATCATCATCACCTGCGCACCGTCTGAACTGCCCGAACCTTTGGTTCTGCAACTCGCTGAAGGCGGCAGATTGATCCTGCCGCTGGGTGATGATTTTCAGATGTTGACTCTTTACAGGAAAATGGCTGGTGCTCTTGAAAAGAGGGAAATCATACCGGTACGGTTTGTTCCAATGAAGGGTTTGATCGAAGAACAGTAATTCCTGAGTGCCAGCTCCGAACATTACCGGCTGGCGGGTCTGATTCCAGCAGCGCAAAGAGGATAAAGACTACATTTCATCGATAAAATTCGTGGAGATATCGCCAGACAGATATTTTGGGTGATTCATTATTTTGCGGTGAAACGGAATTGTCGTCTTGATGCCTTCGATGACGATTTCTTCAAGTGCCCGTTTCATCCTCGCAATTGCTTCTTCCCTTGAATTACCGTGACAAATGAGCTTACCGATAAGACTATCGTAATGGCTCGGGATTACATGTCCGGCATATATATGGGTGTCGAACCGGATTCCAATGCCCTGTGGCATATGGAAAAAAGTTATCTTGCCCGGGACGGGCACAAAGTTACGTTCCGGGTCTTCAGCATTGATACGACATTCGATCGCGTGGCCGCGTAATTCGACATCCTGCTGATTGAAAGCGATTTCTTCTCCATTCGCGATCTTGATTTGCTCTTTGACGATATCTATGCCGGTTACCATTTCGGTAACTGGATGCTCAACCTGTATTCTAGTATTCATTTCCATGAAGTAGTAGTTTTTTTCCTGGTCCATAAGGAATTCGATCGTTCCTGCAGATCGGTACCCGATACTCTGAGCCGCATGCAGAGTTGAAGATTGAAGTCTCTCCCGCAGTTGTACATCGACCACCGGAGACGGAGATTCTTCAACCAGTTTCTGATGGCGCCGTTGAATCGAACACTCGCGCTCCCCGAGCGCAACCACTTTGCCGCGGTTGTCACCAAGAATCTGTACCTCTATGTGCCTTGGTTTTTGTATGAATTTTTCCAGATAGACTCGGCTGTCGCCAAACGCAGCTTTGGCTTCCGCCTGGGCGATACGAAAGCCTGCATCGAGTTCTTCCTCATCACGGGCAATCCGCATACCCTTTCCTCCACCTCCTGCTGCGGCCTTCAATATCACCGGAAAACCAAGACCCTTGCATAATTTGCGTGCATCCTTCACACTTTCTATGCTACCGTGGCTGCCGGGAATGCCAGGGAGCCCGGCTTTTTCCATTGTTTCTTTGGCTTTGATCTTGTCTCCCATGGCTCTGATGTGATCGGCCTTAGGACCGATAAAGGTAATACCACAGGATTCACATATTTCTGCGAACTCAGGATTTTCGGCAAGAAAACCATAACCTGGGTGTATGGCTTTTGCTCCGGTAATCTCGGCAGCGCTGATGATTCTAGTGATGTTCAAGTAGCTGTCTCTGCTTGGCGGAGGCCCAATACATACTGCCTCGTCGGCCAGGCGGGCGTGCAGCGATTCGCTGTCTATCTCAGAATATACGGCAACCGTCTTGAGATCAAGCTCGTGTGCTGCCCGTATGATGCGCAGCGCTATTTCGCCCCGATTAGCAACGACAATTTTTTCGAATCTCATCTATTTGTACTCAGGAGTTGCCGATGATAAATGCTTATTTGCTTTTGTCTTTTTTCTCGAACTGTCCCCAGCCCCGTTCTGCAGTCTGTTCGATGCCGACGAGCCGAAGTTTGAATTCATCAGGATTTGTGACGGCTTGTATGGCATCGTCGTACGAGATCAAGCCATCTTTATACAATTTGAATATTGCCTGGTCAAAAGTCTGCATACCGTACTGGCCGACTCCATCTTCGATTACTGACTGGATGAGTAGGGTCTTGACCGGATCCATCAGATAATCTTTCACCGTGGGTGTCGCGACGAGGACTTCGACGGCAGGAATACGGCCTTTGCCGTCGGCCCGTGGCAGCAGCCTGAGGGAAATCACGCCGATAAGGGTTGCCGCAAGTAAGACCCTTACGTGCTGGTGCTGATGGGGTGGATAGAAAGAAATGATACGGTTGATTGTCTCTGTCGCGTTCAGAGTGTGAAGCGTGGAAAGGACGAGATGCCCTGTGTCGGCAGCTTTTAAAGCAACATCCATTGTCTCCCGGTCACGTATTTCACCGATCAGTATCACATCTGGATCCTGGCGCATGATGTGCTTCAGGGCTACCGAGAACGATACGGTATCCATTAAAACTTCACGCTGGCAGACTATCGAGAGATTATCCCGGAAAAGGTATTCGATAGGGTCTTCGATCGTGATGATATGTCTTGCGACATTTTCATTGACATGTTCGATCATCGCCGCCAGAGTTGTTGACTTACCGCTTCCGGTTGTACCCGTGCAGAGTATCATACCTCGCGGCTTGAGTGATAGGTCTTTCAAGATCGAAGGCAGATTCAATTCCTCGATCCTCCTGACCGACATAGGAATTGCACGCATCGCTATGGCAATACTTCCTCTTTGCAGGAAGACATTCACCCTGAATCGACCGACGCCACGGACGCCGATTGCGAAATCCATCTCCTTCATCCGTTCGAACATCTGTTGTTGTGTTGGCGTCATGATCTGGTATGCCATTGCCTTCAAGCTTTCGGGAGTGAGGGATTCACCCTTTTCCTCCGCAAGTTTGCCGTCAACTCTGAACACCGGAGGCGAGCCGGCTTTCAGATGAATATCTGAAGCGTTCACCTTGACCATCTTTTCAAGCAGCGTTTTTAGTTCCATGATAATCTCCCTCGGTATACTATAACGGTTCGATCAGCATTATTTCCTGATTATATTCAACCGGGTCCTCATTCTTTACAAGTATTTGCACCACCTTACCGGCCAGATCTGATTCGATCTCATTCATTAGTTTCATTGCCTCGACGATGCAGACAATCTGCCCTGGTTTTATGATATCACCTACCTCGACATATGGCGGCGCGTCGGGTGCCGGGGAACGGTAGAACGTACCAACGATCGGCGACCGGATAGACGCGAATTCTTTTCCTGCGGGCTCCGCTTTTTGCTCCAATTCTGTTTTTTGGTCACGGACCAGTGGTTGTGCTGATTTCACTGTGGCACTTTCCTCACCGGTTTTTTTTATCTTCGTCTTTCTGCCCCAGAAATCAACTATTTCAATCTCGGAGACGATACTGTTTTCGAGAATTCTCACCAGTTTTTCGATTTCCTTTAGTCTCATTTAAGCAATCCTGAAAGCCATTCCTGGAATGACTTGAAGTCTTCTTCCTTAGGTTTCTTTGGTTCTTCGATTTTCTCTTCGCGTTCTTCGGCTTTTTCCGGCGGCACGGTTTCCTGTGTTGGTTTCTCATCTTTCTTTTCCAAAACCGGCTCCGTGGATGCCGTAGTCTGGGATTCCATAGTTTCGTCGGGCTTTGCTGGCTCTTCGGCCGCCGTTGGCGGTTCGATTTCTTCTTCGAATATTGCGGGTTCTTTTTCCGGTGTCGTGTTCTTTTCTAGCATGATTTCGCCAAAAGACATTTCAACCGCCTTGTCAGTGTCATCCTGTCTTTCTTCAGCTGCGGGAGGTCCTGCGGTATCCTGCACGGGCTCTCTGGCTACGCTTTTCGAATCTTCAGTCGATACGACAGGTTCTGGCTCGGGCATCTCCTGGGCGGGCAATGTTGACTCTTCGCTGGGAGGTAGTTCCGTAGTATCCTTGGCTGCCACTTTCTCAGCAGCTTGTTCTAGCTCCTCCACCAAGAAGTCCTCCAGACTCTGGATTCCTTCTTCTGTGCCCGAGACTGAATCTTGTTGCTTCTGTTCCTCGGACGGCAGTGCTTTTTCTGGCTCAGCGACACTTTCATCCGTCAGATCCGTGGCTTTGAAGACTGGCTCAACCTGCATTTCTTCAATTTTTTCTTCTTCGATTTTTATTTTTTTCTCGCTGATCGTTTTCTTTAGTTCGGCGACCTTCTGCTTCAGCATTAGATCGCTCGGATCGGTATAGAGGAGATTCTCATATATCTTCAGGGATTCGTCGAGATCCCCCTGCTTTTCGTACTCCTCGGCCATGGCGACTGTGTAGAGCGGTTCCTTACGCTGCAAAGCCTCGAGCATGGTAAGCTTTTCTTTCGCGTTCGTATCGAGGGGGTCAATACCGATGATGTTCTTATATGCGTTAATTTGGCCCTTTTCGTCTTTCAGTATCTCGCATGTTTTTGCCAGCATGCGCAGAGCAACGATATTATTCGGGTCGAAGGCAATTGTTTTCTCAAATGCATCTCTAGCCTGGATGTAAGCCCGTTTGTCAAAATAACACTTACCCTGCACAAGGTGGGCGACCGGATATTGCGGGTGATATTCAAGCCCTTTGTTCAATACATCCAGAGCTTCATCGATCATGTTATTCTTCCGATAGCAGTCCGCCAGCTGTACGAAAATCCTGGATCTTGGATCCTTGTTGTATTTTTCGTTCAGCTTTGCTATTTCAGAAAAATCCAGTTCATTCATCTCTTTCCTTAGTATAACTTATCTTATACATAATAAATAATTTGTCAAGAACGAATTAGATTAAAGGAGTTCATTATTACCTCCATTTTGGTGAGGTAATCTGTTTTGCGTTCCCCTGGATTGAAAACTATACCATCAATCACATAGAGAGTGTCTTTGTCGGCGAGAAAGTATGTTAGAAAGGGTCCGCCCGCGACCAGGGAATCATTCTGCCAGACACCCCTGAGTCGTATACCCTTGAATCCAGCGAATTCTATCGGTTCGGACACTGTGAGCTCTTTTAGTATGTAGTCGCCGTTATAGTATTTATTTGCGAGCGAATCACGTTTTGCCAGTGCAAATGAGCCATCCAGGATTTGGGGTCTTGTTTCTTTATAGACAAATAGACTTCGGTCTGGGAAATGTGTATGGACGAAGATAAAATTCTCATCCTGGTGGGTCGAATCGATGAGCCATGAATCACTTATGTCGATCGAAATACCGTATTTCTTTAGCCTGTCTTTCATCTTTTCACTCACGCCGGCGATATAGTGATTTGTCTTGACGCGCAGGTAATAGTTCTCCTCCAGAGTCTGTGCGATCAATTGTCCGTACTTTGCATAAGCTTCTTCAAAATATTCGATATCGCGAACGGCAAGGATTACCGTTAGCTGGCCCCTTGCCCAGATGTCGGGTTTCTTAAAGAGTATGAAGGTATCTTTCTCGGTCTGGAGACGGGCTTCTTCGTTGAGCATTATCTGTATGAATTCATCTTCAAGCGTGCCGCAGAGCAAGATGGAATGATGATACTTATAGGCGTCCAGCATAGTGTCACTTACAAAAATGAAATCAAATACACCTTCCTTCTGGGGTACGTAGTTATACAATTGAACGTTTTCGGTAACTAGTTCTTTTTGAATCTTTGGCGATATGACGATCACTTCATTGCTCTTGCCGATGCTCCGTTTCAATCGTACGCACATCAGGCTCATTAGAATTATTACAATAACAAGAAAACACCTCTGTTTCATAATTACCTCCTCTAGCCGATGCGGAGAAGCTCGGCTTTCTTTGCCAGATCCTCTAATTGTGTCCTGGCTACCTGGTTTTCAGCAAGTGCCAGCTCAGGGTCTTGTCTTATCAGCTCGAAGGCATCGTCGCGGGATTTGAATAGGAGATCTCGGTCATCCTCCAGATCGCCGATATTGATATCGGGGAGGCCGTGCTGCCTTTTACCGAGGACTTCTCCGGGGCCGCGCAGTTTAATGTCCTTCTGAGCAAGGGCAAATCCGTCGTTATTATTTGCGAAGAACTCAACGCGTTCGTAAGTATCCGTCTGTAAATACCGGCTCAGTATGAGGAAACAGTAGGATTGCTGTGCGCCTCTACCAATGCGCCCTCTGAGTTGGTGCAGTTGGGCAAGTCCGAAGCGCTCCGGGTGCTCGATTATCATGATCGTAGCATTGGGAATATCTACGCCAACCTCGACGACGGTCGTTGCCACGAGTATCGCAATCCTGCCGAGCCTGTAATCGTTCATGATCTGCATTCTGTCCGGCGTATTCAGACGGCCGTGGATGATGCCCACCGAGAAATCAGGGAATGCCGCTCTTATCTCCTCGGTTGCTTCCTGCACCGACCTCAGTTCAGTTGCAGTAGATTTCTCGATTATCGGACAAATAACAAAAGCCTGGTAGCCCTGTGCCAGGATTTTTCTTATGAAGGCAAATGTTGAACGTTTTTCCTTGGACTTCACAATCCTGGTGATTACTTCACCTCTTTTTGGCGGTTTGTCTTTTATGATCGATATATCGAGGTCGCCGTATAGCGTCAGTGCAAGAGTTCTCGGGATGGGCGTGGCAGAGAGGATAAGAAAATCGGGATTAGCACCTTTGCTTACGAGCGCGGCGCGTTGCATAACGCCGAATCTGTGCTGTTCATCGACAACCACCAGTCCCAATTTTTTGAATGCGATCTCTTCTTCGATCAGTGCGTGCGTTCCCAACACCAATTCTGCCTTGCCGCTGGCGATGTCATTAAGGATGAGGTCACGGTCCTTCCCTTTTATGCTTCCGGTCAAGAGATATGGTTTTATACCGATGCACGCGAGTAGCTCCTGCAGAACAAGATAGTGTTGTTCTGCCAATATCTCGGTCGGTGCCATGAGCACTGCCTGATATTTGTTCTCGATGGCTACGAGTATCGCATATAGTGAAACAACTGTTTTTCCTGATCCCACATCTCCCTGCAGTAATCGATTCATTGGTTTGCCACGTCGCATGTCGGCAACGATTTCCTGCAGAACCTTAGCCTGCCCCGGTGTCATCGTAAACGGCAGACCTTGCATGAACTTCTTGGTTAATATACCTTTTTCCTCAAACGAAATACCCGTCCGGTCATGCGATTTTGCCTTCCGCTGCGCGAGTGTCAATTCAAAGAAGAAGAATTCGTCGTATACGAGCCGCTTGCGTGCTGCCTTTGCTTCTTCTAAGTCATCTGGAAAATGCAGGCATCTCATCGCGCGGTGAAGTTGCAGCAGCTCATTTCTCTCGATCAAAAATAGGGGCAAAGTCTCCTTGACTTCGTTGAGGCATTCATCCAGCGCTACCCTTGCTGCCCTGCGGATATCCCAGATGCTCAATCCTTCAGTCAGGGGATAGATGGGGATTATTGCTCCTTTTTTCTGCTGTTCGTTTTCTTCCTCACCGATGATTTCATATAGAGGGTTGATGAGTTGATGGGAACGGTAGAAAGTGATCTTGCCTGATACCAGTATCGAATCGCCGACCTTGAATCTTTTTCTCAAATCTGGACGGTTGAACCATTTTATGACGATGGAACCGGTCGAGTCACGAAGCAGAACCGTCATCAAATTCATCCGTCTTCTGGTCCGGCGGGCTTCGATCGCCTGGATCTTGCCGATGAAAGTAGCATCATCATTGATCTTTGCATCACGGATATTCATGACGGTGGAATAGTCGACATATCTGCGGGGTACCAGCCGCATTAGATCTTGAACCGTTTCGACGCCGATCTTGGTAAAATAGAGGGCGCGCTTGGGTCCAATGCCCTTTATGTATTGGACAGGACTGTCGAGATGGAGGTATGTTTTCTTAGCCACTATTATTTAGAGAGCGATTCTACTTCTTTCATGAAGGTGTCGAATTTCAGAGCCTTGAGTAACGCCTCCTCTTTTGTTACTACTCTTCTTTTTACGAAATTTGCCAGGCAGGTATCGAATGCGATCATGCCTTGTTGTTGTGATATTTGAAGTGTCGATGCTATTTGATGCGTTTTGGCTTCGCGTATTAGATTTCTGACCGACGGTGTGGCGATCAGTATTTCATAGGCAGCGACCCTGCCATTATTGTCGGAACGTTTCAGGAGATTCTGTGATACTACACACAGCAGGTTCAGTGATAACTGCATTCTTATCTGTGATTGTTGGTGAGGTGGGAAAACATCAATCATGCGGTCGATCGTCGAAACCGAATCTGAGGTGTGCAGCGTTGTTACAACGATATGGCCGGTTTCCGCGGCAGTAATGGCGAGTGCGATTGTTTCAAGGTCCCTCATCTCACCGACGAGTATGACGTCAGGGTCCTGTCGCAATACGAACTTCAGCGCATTAGCGAACGAGTGCGTGTCGCGTCCAACCTCGCGCTGGGTGACCAACGCTTTCTTATTCTTATGGATGAATTCGATGGGGTCTTCAACGGTTACGATGTGGCACGGATCATTATTATTCCGGTAGTCAATCAGCGCGGCTTGAGTGGTTGACTTTCCGCATCCGGAAGGGCCGGTAACTATGATCAGTCCCCGTGGACGCAGTACGAGGTTGTTGAGGACCGACGGAAAACCCAATTCCTCGAGTGTTGGTATGCGAGATGGTATCGCTCGAAGGACCATGCCGGCTGCACCCTGTTGCCGAAAGACATTGATCCTGAATCGTGCACCACCGGGTTGTTCATACGAGATATCAATTTCCTTGTGTTCCTGAAATTCCTTCTGCTGTGCTTCAGTGAGGATTTCGGAGATACTGTGTTCGATCTCTGAAGCGGTCATGGCCGCGTGTTTTAGATTGAGGAGGTCCCCGTTGGCGCGTATGATCGGAGGCGTGTCGACCTTTAGGATCAGATCAGAAGCATCCTGCTGCGTTTGTACGTTCATCAATTCATGTATTGAGGCCATCTTCAGATTCCCGTGTTGAATTCTTCGGGTCGAGTTGAGTGCGCGAGAGCTTCTTCACGGTCGATTAGTCCATCGCGGTAAAGATTCTTGAGGAATTGATCCATGGTAATCATTCCCATACGAGCACCGGTTTGAATTGCGGTGAATATTTGATGCGTCTTTGATTCCCTGATCGCACTTCTGATCGCGGGTGTGCAAACCATGACCTCGAATGCCGGTATCCTGCCGGCATTATCTCTCCGGCGGAGCAGGGTTTCGGTAACTACCGCCTGCAGAGTCATGGAAAGCTGAAGGCGTATCTGTTGCTGGTGCGTGGGTGGAAAAACGTCGATGATTCGGTCTACGGTCTGGACGGCATCAATTGTGTGAAGTGTTGAGAACACCAGGTGCCCGGTTTCCGCTGCCGTGATCGTCTCGGCAGCGGTTTCGAGGTCACGCATCTCACCGACAAGGATGATGTCCGGATTCTGTCTGATTATTCTGCGCAGGGCTTCACTGTAGGAGTTGGTGTCAATGCCAACTTCACGTTGTTCTATTACTGAGTTCTTGTCTCGATGCTGGAATTCAATGGGGTCTTCGACAGTGATGATATGTTTCCGGAAATTTTGGTTGATATATTCGATGATCGCGGCCAGTGTCGTCGATTTCCCGCTTCCGGTGGGACCGGTTACCAGCACAAGTCCCCGCGGTAGCTGTGCAATCCTTTTGAAGACATTCGGCAAGTTGAGTTCATCGATTGTCTTGATCTTAATGGGTATTGTCCGCATGACGGCGGCGATATGTTTCATTTGCTTGAAGCAGTTGACTCGGAAGCGCGCGACACCTGGTATCTCATATGCCATGTCATATTCGAGTTGTTCCGCGAATATCTTCTGCTGCACCGGGTTCATTATGCCCATGATAAGCATCTCCAGATCTTTGTCAGCGAGATTAGGGTAGTCTGTCTTCACTAGGGCACCGTTGATACGATAAAGGGGTGGCTCTCCATGCCGCAGGTGTAGATCAGAGCCCTCTTGAAGGACCAGCTGTTCCAGGAGTGTGTTGATATCGAGCTTGCCGGTCATGGATTCGTTGACCTTGATGTAGCTTCCGTGATATTTGTAGTCAGATTCATGCTCCTATTGTAGATCATATTGATATATTTCCACAATAATAGTCGATTTACCATATTCTGTCAAGAAAAATCTCTGTAATTCTTACGAGAGTATCGACATTAAGCAAGTAGCATGAATCCATTCACCGGAGGTCTTAATTGAAAACTTAGTAGGCCATCTTGGTTTTTGAGATTGAGAGACATATACCGATCGCCATGAAACACGCGAGAAGGGCAGAACCGCCCGAGCTTATGAATGGTAACGGTACTCCGGTAACCGGTAGCAGACCCATGGTCACGCCGATATTGATGAATGTCTGGTAGGCGATCCAGATCATGACCCCGCTAACAAATATGTTCGAGAATCGGTTGCGCGTTTCTTTTGCCAGG
>JAOUFJ010000015.1 GCA_029858255.1 candidate division WOR-3 bacterium
TCAAGGAAGTCAGAAAATTCCTGGGTAAATCTGTTGAGACAGTGATCGCGAAGCGCGGCATCTCGAGGGCAGCGGCGCAATGCCGTCATCCGCAAGATGTCCAGAAAGAGATCTCATTAAAAGCCGCCCGTGCAATTCAAAAGGCAAAGAAGATCAAACCCTTTAAATTCAGATCGCCGATCCGGGCGGAAATCGACCTCGCGAGTTCGCTCGTTGCCGACGCAGTGGAGTTGATACCCGGGGTCAAGAGAATGGACGGAAGAAAGGTTCTGTTCACAGTAAAGAATATCCTGGAGTTCTACCACATGCTGCGGCTTGTATGTAGTCTCGGCATGTACGTGAACTTGGTAGAAAAATAAGCCCCGGGGACAGGCATACACTTTTTACACTTTTTCTGCTTCGCAGATCGACTTTCCGATTCTATCATTAAAGAAATACACGAAAAATAAGGAAATCTGGTCCCGCAAGCGGGTCAATTATCAAAAATTAATAAAAGTGTATGCCTGTCCCCGGGTTAGAAGAGGCTCATCTGGGATTCGGTCGGCTTTTCTTCTTCGAATATTCTAACCGTGCCGAATTCACCGTCATAACCCGGTTTTATTATTAGATCACCGCGCCGCGTCTTGTCGACACCGAGCGCGATCCGTTCCTGCGCATTGTTCTGCAATTCCCCGACCGGCACGTTGAGCAGTATCTCGAATTCGTTGCCAAAGATACCGCACAGCCGGCGGTACTCGTTCTTCACGCCGACCGTATCCCGACCAACACCCATTGCCTCGGCAATGATCTCTTCAAGGGGAATGAGATTCTTATATGGTACGGCATTCTCCGGAACAAATCCTTCATCGCGATCGCCCAGGGTCTCGACGCGGTGGAGAACTCCGATCGTGAGGCTGCGCGAACACACCGGACACAGATTGTTGTTGAACCGGGATTCGCGCGGTGACAGGCGCACATCACACTTCCGGTGGCCGTCATAATGGTATTTACCCTCTTCGGGATAGAATTCGATCGTGTAGAGAAATATCTCGCGGTCTTTGTTCTTGAGCACATCACGAAGCTCGAAGTAATTCAATTCTTTGCTGAAGACGTTCACTTCCCGACCCAAACGCGTCGGTGAGTGGGCATCCGAATTCGATATCAAGGTATAGTCATCAAGGACCGAAAGACGCCAGTTCATCGACGGGTCTGAAGATAATCCGGTTTCCACTGCGAAGATCCGGTCCTTCAATTCCCCGAAGCATTCATCGATCGAATCAAAGCCGGAATTCGAGCCGAACAGCGAGAACCACGGCGTCCAGATATGTGCCGGCACGAGAAAAATGTCCGGGGATATATCGAGCAGCGCTTTGAGCATATCATAGGTGTCAAGTGACAATATGGGCCTGCCGTCAGATGCCAGTTTTCCGTACCGGCCGACATACGTGGTGATCTTTTCGACCGTCTCAAAATCAGGTGCGAAGATTATATTATGCAGCCGGCGGAGTTTCCCGTCCCTCGTATATATATTATTCACCTCAACGTTCAATACGAATTTCACACCATCATATTCATAAACGCCGTCGCGTTGTTTCAGATATTTTTTCAGTTCTTTCACCCACTCCGGATGCGTGAAATCTGCCGTTCCGACCATGCCGATGCCTTTAAGTTTCGCGTATTCGGCGATCTTCGGAATGATCATCTCCTTTGATGTTGCGCGCGAATAGCGCGAATGTATGTGCAGATCCGCTATCATCATTTTCTCGCCACCCCCATGATACGTAAATCAAGTTCCGTGGCCGGTGTGAACGTGAGATGCCGGTAAAGGGAGAAGTTGAAACCTGCCTCACCGAGCAATTCCTCGATCGCGAACAGCTGATAACCTCGCTCCTGATGGAATTCCTTGAGGACGATCTCCTGGCCGTTGCGGCGTACATGAAGTGTTATGTTTAATGAAGAGACGTTCTGGATCGGATTGTAATTATTGGTCCAGACCGAAAACAAACTTTCGTCGCGCCGTTGAAAACTGTTGTTGCCCCACTCATCGCGCAGTGAATGTATCGTATTCATGTCAAAGACAAAAACACCGTCGGAACGCAACGCGTCGTGCACGCGCCGGAAGCAGCTGAGCAGTTCGGCTTCGGTCAACAGATAGTTCAGGCTATCATAGAGACACGTGATCACCGGCACTTGCCGCGCCAGTTTGAAAGTCCGCATGTCACCGTTGATCAGCAAGGCATTGCCCTGCCCGGCCAGTTTTTCCCGACAAACCTCAAGCATGGCAAGGGATTTATCCAGACCAACAACACGATAGCCATTTCTGGACCAGAGCTCGAGACAGACACCGGTACCGCATGCCAGGTCGAGAATGGATTTTTCTTTCACATCGCTCATCTGGATTATTTTTTCGATAAAGGCGACCCAGCTTGGGTAGTTCACAAATGACATCAATTTATCGTAGTACGGTGCGATCGTCGCGAACGGCGTGCTACATGAGTTTGATTTCATAATTGGGCGATTCTTTGGTTATTGTAATGTCATGCGGATGACTCTCTCTCAACCCGGCAACGCTGATCCTCACAAATTTAGCTTTTGCCCGTAGCTCTTTGATGGTCTTTGCTCCACAATAACCCAAGCCCTGCTTAACACCACCTACGAGTTGGAAGATTACCTCTCTTACCAGTCCCCGGTACGGCACACGCCCTTCGACACCTTCGGGCACGAATTTCTTGGCGCCCTCCTGAAAGTAGCGGTCGGCCGACCCGCGGGACATCGCACCCAGCGAACCCATTGCCCGGTACTCCTTGTAGCGGCGCCCCTCAAGCAATATTGTCTGCCCGGGACTCTCTTCGGTTCCGGCAAAAAGATTACCGGTCATGACCGAGGACGACCCGAACGCAAGAGCCTTGACGATGTCGCCCGAATATCTGATACCACCGTCGGCAATGACCGGGATACCTTTTTTGGCAGCAACCCTGGCACATTCGAGGATCGCGCTGATCTGGGGAACGCCGATCCCGGCAACGACGCGCGTCGTGCATATCGATCCGGGCCCGATGCCGACTTTTATCGCATCGACATTCAAGCCGACCAACTCCCTCGCCGCTTCAGCGGTGCCGATATTGCCGACAACCAGCTGCACCTTGCCGAATTTCTTCTTGATACGCCTGGTCAATTCGATGACGCACTTGGAATGGGCATGCGCGGTGTCGATAACGATCGCATCAACCCCGGCCTCCACCAGGGCAGCGGCACGCTCCTCGGTCCTTTGGTCAGTACCAATCCCCGCGGCACAACGCAGTCTGCCCATCTTATCGATGGTCGCGTTCGGATGCTCCATTTTTTTTATGATATCCTTTACAGTAATAAGACCCTTCAGTCTTCCGGCACGATCGACAATGGGCAACTTTTCGATACGGTATTTCTTCAATATCTTCTGGGCCTTTTCCAGACTCGTACCTTCGGGCGCGGTGATGAGCTTCTCATGGGTCATGAATTCTTTGACTTTGCGACCGAGGTTCTTTTCGAAGATAATATCGCGGTTGGTCAGAATACCCACGATTTTTTTGCCCTTGTCGACGACGACGACGCCGGAAATAGAATATTTGTCCATCAGGTCTTTTACCAGACGGATCGGCGATTCCTCATCGACCGTTATCGGGTTCATGATCATACCGCTCTCCGCGCGCTTTACTTTCTTGACCTCTACCTGCTGTTCCTCGATGGTCATGTTCTTATGAATGACCCCGATACCGCCTTCCTGAGCAAGGGCTATTGCCATTACCGATTCGGTTACCGTATCCATTGCCGCACTGACAATTGGCACGTTCAGCTTGATATTTCGGGAGAATTTAGTTGCGACACTGCATTCGTTGGGCAGGACTTCAGAATATTGCGGGATTAATAAAACATCATCAAATGTGAGACCTTCTTTTATATTTACGCTTACCATTAACAATTATAATGATTTTTCTCTATCCGTCAAGGAAAAAAGCAAAACAGAGATTCACGCCTTGGGGCGCGGCAACGTATCATCCAGCTGTGGGGTCAGGTCTTGACTATTGACAAAAGTAGCCCAATGTCTGAAACACTCATCAAATCGTCCGTATAGTACACCTTAGCTCAACAACGCTGTACCCAGATTTGTCAATAGTCAAGACCTGACCCCATAACCCAATCAAAGTGGAACAACCTGGTTGTTCCACTACGGGACGAACCAGAGCCCTGAAACCTCCTTGTTTGTGTTGTAAACGACCTTGACATTCACCTTCCCTTTCTCGAATTCGCAGGTCACGTAGGCAACGTCATATCCCTGCTCCTTTTTCTGGTTGACTTCGGCGATCTTTTGGAACGGGCCGACCTGCAGCTCCAGGGATTGCCATGCTTCGGCGATCTTATCCTCCGGCATTGCGCCCTTCATGGTTCCGTCGAATGTCGCGAAAACTCCGGCGTAGTTGCCGCTGGCGAGCATCTCGACGAACTGCCTGCCCGGACCCGTGATGTCTGGCGCTCCGGCTTGCTGACCCTGGTCACAGGCAAGAAAACATGCAACGAGTAGCACAATAAAAGCAATCGACAATTTCATCCTACCTCCTTTTCTTTTTTCGCGACAAAAACTTCAAAGAAAATATCCTGCATGATCTTGAAAATGGTTTTTCTCAATGATTGAATTGCATTATGTCGTTGTGTGTTCTCTCGGGTCATTTCGCTTTTCTTTTCATTATAATATGCATATCAAAATATGTCAACACTGCAGGTAGGGTAAATCAAATGCAACTTGGTGATTGACAGACACGGGATCAAACATATAATTTATTGCTCGATTTCAGTAGAGTTTGTGAATATAATGTAGGAGGTTATTATGTACGTTAAAATAAGACCCGCCATCCCAATGATCTCATTGCTGATTTTAATTCTTGTGATCATCAACTGCAAGCATGAATACCCACCTTTTGACGAATATGAAGTGGTTGGCTTTGTGCCAGTTGATTCAGTGACGTATGGTATGCTCTTCGCCAATGGTGAACGCCTCTTTGCCTTATACGATACTACATTTAACTACAATCCGGGTCCGTTGCTGCGGGAATACAGTCTCCAGGACCCAACAAATCCAACGCTGCAGAACGTTGAATTGCTCTACCTTCCACCTTCTTTGATTTTCAGAAAGCATCAAGACAGCCTTGTATTCTATAGGATGTCATATTACGATTTGTTAATATTGAATCTCAATACACTTGAGACTCATAGCCTGTATCTTGGATATAACGTGCAGGACATTGTCCACCGAGAGCATTTTCTCTTTGTCAGCACGTACGATGGATTACGTGTACTGGATATATCAAACCTACCTGACTATGTCGAGGTCTTCAACGATTCAATATATCGTTACGGCGCTTTTCTCACCTTGAGAGACACGATATTACTCGACATGTATGAATCCAATGACCACTACCGGGCCAAGATGTGGAATATAAAAAATGCGGAAAACCCCCAGATCATCTTTGAGGGTGAGTTGCCCGGCGTGTATTATCTGGCATACGGTCCAGCAATGACCGAACAGTACATAATCATTTTTGACCACTACGCCGTTCATCGCTACCGCCATGACACGTATGACACGTTGATTTACGAAGACATGCTCTACATCGACCAGAGCTATAGTAGTCCAAAAACCTCAGACTCGCTCATATATCTGCTCTACCAAGGAAACCGTATAGGTATAATACAAATGGACGATTTCGACGCCGAGCAGATCACGATCAGCGGAGATTACTGGAATTATCAAATGCTATCCTTCGAGATATTCGAAGAAACTATCTATGTTCTAGTGAGAAGACAGGGCATCCATATCCTACAGAGGAGGGCATCATGAAAAGAGCGATCTTTATTACGCTCATCCTGTTCTGTAGTATGCAAGCGATCGAGTATTCCCACCGTATCATTGCGCTGGGCACAGATCTTGCCGATCTCGTTCCTGATTACGAAACCGATCTATACCGGAATCCGCAGATCTTAGATAGAACCCTTGCCGGCATATCCTACAAGCCGGGGTATTCATACAGATACTGGATTTTTCCTTACCCTCCTTTTTACATATATGTATTTCCGACGCCGATTTCACTGAATCTTTTGACAAACAATCTCGGCATTATGGGTGAGTACTGGTTCGATTACAGCCACGATTTGGAGCCAGATGCGTACGGATGGCTGTCTTCTACCTTTCAGGCGTACCGGGTCCAGGACCTGTGGATGTCACGGATCAAGAAGACGGTCATCAACATCTATAATGATCTCGATTACTCGAAAATCGAATCAACCAATTCAACGAATGCAACTTCGACAGACCGCGATCTCGAATACATAATAGGAACACAGACCGCGTTCAACGTCAGAAAAAACCTGACTCTGGACATAAAGATCGGATTCGGGTTTTACGAGCACAAGAGTGAGCTTAGCGATTACGCATTCTATAATCAGCGTGTCAATCTCGGGCTGGCGCGTATCGGGCTATTCTGTAGAAAGGTGACGGCGTCCAATGATTTCTCTTCGTGGTACTTTGATGTCGGCAGTCCTCTGTCCAATACCGAAATCGACTCGATACCGTATTCACTGTATTCTTCTGTGTTCGAAGACGAGCACGTGTTCATGCTGGCAGCAAAGACACTGGTCTGGCGCTTGGGTTTTGCCAGAGCGATACCAGTCACGCGCACCGGCATGCTCGTCATCGGATTGAAGAACGCCTTCCTCATACAGAGCACCGGGAATGTCGCAGCCGGAACGGGGCTGCGCGGTATACAGAACACAATATCCTTGCCGTTAGGCATGGAACATTTAATCGGTACTGTAACTCTCCGCTTTGGTGCAAAGTTCTTCTACGATTTCAGACATAACCGTGAAGCGAGCGAAGATTCTGTCGCGGTACAGAATATCAGCCACGATCTCAATTACGACTATTCGTTCGGTTTCGGCTGGAAACCGCACAAGAAACTCACGCTCGACCTGTACAATACCGGAGACCTCGGGTATTTGCAGAACTGGGCTGTCTATTTGAAATACGAATTTTAGAAAATACTGAAGAATATTTAATATACCGGTAGTACAGAAACGGCAAACAACAGCGGTAGAAACGGCACATTAATTCAAGTAAAAAATTTAGAGTATGTCATACATGTCGAAATGCCGACATGTTGTAGGCATGCTGTATTGGAATCACCCGCCCTTATTTATTGACAATCACTGGTTTCCGATTAGAATATGTGTCCATGGGGGTTTCATGAAGGATATTACAAGACGAGATTTCATAAAATATTGTGGTGTCGGCGCACTCGGGCTGGTGTTGAAGCCGAATCTGATCTACGGCAGGACACCAGGCGGTCAGCGTGCGAGTGATGTAATACAGTGCTTTGATGAAAACGCTACTAGCGGCAGTACGATCAACGAGCCAATCGTCCAAACGATGATGGACGCTTCGATAAAACAACTGACCGGGATCACTGACGTCGGCGAGGCCTGGAAATCGGTTTTCCCGGGCATCACCGAGAACAGCGTCATCAGCATCAAAGTAAATGCTATAAATGAATACTTGCCGACCCATCCTGAGTTCGTAAACTGCATTATCAACGGCCTCATCAAGATGCAGTTCGGAAGCCAGTTCTTCAAGAGAAATAACGTAATAATTTGGGACTGCACGAACTATGACCTTACCGAGGGCGGTTACACAATTTATGACGGCAGCGACCCGAATACGGCACGTTGTTTCGGCACGAACCATTCAGGGCTCGGCTACAATTATTCAATGCCCTTCAACGTTGACGGCGTGACCAGTTACGCCAGCCGCATACTGACTGACATGACCGATTATCTGATCAATGCCGCGGTCCTGAAAGACCATAACGGCGCACAAGTGACCCTGACCATGAAGAATCATTACGGCTCGGTCAATAATCCCGGGTCATTACATAACGGCGTGTCCTACACCTGCGATCCCGATATCGCGGCACTCAATCAGCAAATACGCGATGTTATTGTTCCCAATAATATCCAGAAGATATTCATCATAGACGGCCTTTACGCCAAAATCTACTGGGGGCCAAATGGCCCTCCCAACTTTATTCCCAACAAAATGCTAATGAGTTTTGATACAGTAGCTTGCGACTGGCAGGGACAGATCCTGATAAATGAGATAAGAAGCAGCCAACAGTGGCCCACGATTTCCGCTCCTCATATTCTAACTGCAGAATCATACCCGTATAATCTCGGCACGACCGACGTCAACCTCATCGAGATCAACAATCCTTCCGGCACACAAGAACTGAAAGAACATACGCCGTTCAACGGTACGGTAAAAATTACACCCAATCCTTTCCGCGGGAGAACGACGATAAAGTTCTCTGCGGCTACAGCAGCACCAGTGCATATCGACTTGATCGACCCTGCCGGCCGTGTCACTGACAGGATCTTCGCCGGTAACCTGCCTTCGGGCGATCATCGGATCGATTATATAATGAAGAAAAAAATCGCCGCCGGGAACTATTTCATCAGGATCTATAACAACAGCGGCAGTTCCCTCAAAAAAGTTACTATCTTCAATTAGGAGGTAACATGAAGAAATTTATGCCTTTACTTATTTCATTATCACTTTTGCTCTTATGCACGCAAGAAGAAGGTCCCACCATGATCGACGTCGTGGATTTAATACCACAGAATGACGAGATCAGTGGCTGGACAAGAGACGGCGCCATGGAGGTCGCGGAGAACGAGACACAACTTTACGCCCTGATCAACGGCGAAGGCGTTGTCTACCTCGATAATGGTTTTGTTAAATGTGCATTCCAGGAATTCGTGGGTGACGTTCTGGGCAGTCAACGCAGCCTTCTGCTCCGTGCTTTTGACATGGGCGACACCCTCAATGCATACGCTGTGTATCATGACAGCCGCATTGAAACCGGCGTCGAAGTACCCTGGACCGAAACCGGGCACGCGGGCATTGAGGCGCGAATTGAATCAACCATCCTGTATCACAAAATTGAATTCTGGGAAAAAAGATTCCACATTGAAATCACCATAGACGATGGATCACCAGAGGCGCTCAACTTCGCCAAACTGTTCGCCCTCAACGTCTCAGATGCAATCAAAAGGACGACCGGCGATCCGGAGGATTAGCATGGACAAGATCACGCGCAGGGAATTCATCAAGATCGGTGCCGGCGCGGCGCTCGTCACCCTGCTGCCAAAATCACTGATCCATGCCGAGAAGAAAAACATGCCGGTCATCGGTGTTGCCGAAGGCGATAACTCAAAGCTGGTCAAGGCGGCGGTAGATCTCGTTGGCGGGATCGACAAATTCATGAAACCGGGTGATGTCGTCTGCATAAAGCCCAACCTTTCTTTTGCCTCGAACATCGACTGCGGAGCAACCACTGACCCGGATATAGTAAAACAGATGGTCCAGCTGTGCCTGGATGCCGGCGCATCAAGGATCATCGTTCTCGACCACACGATCCACGAGGCAACGCTCTGCGTGGAACGCAGCCGCATCGAAGAGGCGATCATCGATAAGAAGGTCAGCCTCGTGACCCTACAGCAAGAACGCCAGTATGCAGAAGTTGACGTTCCAAATGGCAAGGAACTGAACAAGATCCAGGTTGCCAAGGCAATACAGAATGCCAATCTGCTCGTCAACATGCCGACGGCAAAGTCGCACTCAGCGACCGGCGTGAGTCTTGGCCTGAAAGGCCTAATGGGGCTGATATGGGACCGTGGTTATCTCCACCGTGTGAACATTGACCGGGCAATTGCCGAACTGGGCACCGTGATCAAGCCTGACCTCACCGTGGTCGACGCAACACGCGCCCTTACAACCGGCGGACCAGGCGGACCGGGCAAAACGGTCGTTCTCAATAAGGTAGTTGCGGGCATCGACCCAGTCGCGGTTGATTCTTACACCGTCGGACTTGCCCAGTGGTACAAGAAATCCTGGACCGGAAAACAGGTAAAGCATATTCGGGCTGCTGCCGATCTTGGGCTCGGTGAAATCGATACCGCGAACATGCAGATCAAGCAAGCCAAAGTCTAACCGGCGAGGACAGAACCCAGAGGCAGGTGAAACTGCGGATAAAGAGAGCACGGATAATCCGGTGGACAATTCAGATACTCTTTCTTGGCTTGTTCATCGCCGCTTTCATTCAAACCCGCTACAGCGTACCAGTAACTTTTCAAAATCTCTTCTTTAAGTTCGACCCTTTAATTCTCTTAGTCGTCAGCATCGCATACCGCACGTTCATTACCGCGGCCATTTTGTCTTTGCTGATCGTCGCGGCGACAATATTTTTCGGCCGTTTCTTCTGCGGATTTGTATGCCCGCTCGGCACGACGATTGATATTTTCGATGTTTTCGTCAAAAAGCGGAAAAAAACAGAACCGTTATTGCGGAACGGCAAATATCTCACCTTGATCTTTTTGTTGATTGCCGCAGGACTCGGGATTTCATTCCTCCACTTCCTCGATCCTCTCGCGATCTTCGAAAGAACATTGACACTGGTTTTCTATCCAGCGGCCATGTACATCTCCAGCATTTTTAATATCGGAGTAAGAACCTTCTACACTGAATCAGCGATCGCTGTGGCGCTGTTCTCTTTAATTCTCGGTCTGAATTTTATCAACCGGAGATTCTGGTGCCGCAATGCCTGTCCGCTGGGCGGCTTGCTTGCTCTATTATCAAAGTCCGCGGTCTTCAAGTTTTCGTTTGCCGAAGGCTGCACAGAGTGCGGAATATGCGAAAAGGTCTGCCCGACGGATGCCATTTCCATCGAGAAGATGAAAGTTGATTCCGGTGAATGCATAGACTGCCTCAGATGCTTGTATGAATGTCCGCAGAATGTTTTGGAGTACAAGATTTCACTAGCACCCTCGTATCTCGACCTTAGCCGTCGACAATTGATCGGCGCCCTGGGCGCCAGCATTATCGTCGCTCCGCTCGCCAACTCGCTGTTGCATAGAAGACTCTCGGGACGGCTGATCCGTCCTCCAGGATCGATCCCGGAACCCGATTTCCTCGACACATGCATACACTGCGGCAAGTGCATGAAGGTATGTCCGACGAACGGCCTGCAGCCGTGTATACTGGAAGCAGGTGTGAACGGGCTCTGGACACCAAGACTCGCTGCCCGGATCGGCGGATGTGAAAAGAACTGTAATATGTGCGGGCAAATATGCCCCACCTCGGCGATCAGAAACCTCTCGCCGGAAGAGAAAACCTATGCCAAGATGGGAACGGCGGTCATCGACCGTGCGCGGTGCATTGCCTGGGAGCAGGACCGGGTTTGCCTGATCTGTGACGAAGCCTGCCCCTATGCTGCCATCAGTTCGCTCAGCGAAACGGTCCGCAATACGACACTGCTCAGGCCTTTCATAGACGAACAGATTTGTACGGGATGCGGACTTTGCGAGGCGCGCTGCCCGATCGAAGGACGTGCCGCTATCGAGGTCTACTCCATTGGCGAAGAGCGCATGCGGCGCGGCTCCTACATCACGGAGGAAAAAATCAGACTGCGCGCGTGTGAGGAGAAGGAAGAAGACTTACCGTCCGGCTTCATCATCGACAATTGATACCCGTCCTCTTATTTCTCCTCGGTTTTTCACAAAAGCAGATCGCAAACAATCCCATAATACTTGACGGCATTGAAAGCCGATACGCATCGGAATACATCCTTACGACGACTCCGCTTGGTATCTACAATTTTGACCGGAGTTCAAGGACATGGAAGAGCATCACGACAGCCCATGGTCTGCCTGACAACGAAGTCCATATTGTTGGTCTCGATCAGGGGATTCTCTGGGTCGCAACAGGAAAAGGACTGGCTTCGGCTGACATCCGGCTGAATGACTGGATCACATATGAAATGCCCGGCACCGTGAAAGGCCTATCCTTCGACGAGAGTTACGCCTGGGTCACGGGTGATTTCGGATTGAAAAGATTCGATAAGTATGCGGAAATCTGGGAGGGCATCGATGACACACCGGCCGAGGATATACTCTTTGACAAGAATTTTCTGTGGATCGCCACAGCGCACGCCATTCTCAGGTACAATCGTGAATTCGAGAGGATCGAAGAAATGTATGCGGCACCCAAACATGAATATTACTACATCATCGACACCAAATCGAGAATCTGGTTCCTGGCCGAGGAAAATTTCGTAGCATATGAGAAAAGCACGGAAGCATGGACAGAGTATGCTTCAATGAGAGTGGACGATTACGCAACTCTTGATGATTCTCTTTTCGTGGTCAGCGATAAACGGGTTCTTCTATATAACCCGACCACCAACAGCTGGGGAACACTGATCGAAGTAGAAGGACTTGGCAATATAAACGGCATATCCATCAGCCCGAAGACATCGAATAAAATTTCATTCGCCACAGACCAGGGATTGCTGCTGTATGACCTGGTCGAGAAAACGCAGGTCGTGCATAACCGCACCAACGGCATGTTCAATGATACGATAGCCGATGTTTACGAAGCACCCGGTTACCTCTTCGCGATCGGTCCACGCAGCATACAATATTATGATAAGAGTACCGGTATCTGGCAGATCGAAGAGTTGATCCCGGTTGAGGGCATCAGTGCAAAAATTCTGAGCTATGACGAAGCCGGGTTGCATCTAAACGCGATCGATGACATTGATGTACGGCTGCAGGGCAGGGCATACTACTCGGTTTTTGGAACCATCAGGGACAGCCTGGAATGGAATGACTACTCGACGATAAATCTGCGCCTGATCGGCCAGCATGCGAGCAACCGCATGATATCTATTTATTATGATGATACAGACAAGGAAGATACACTGTATGGTTTCGGTTACCGTGGCCTCGAAACCGATTTTCTCTACCGCGCAAACGGAGGCTTCATCGAATCCGAGTACTACGAATTCAATCTGGTACCCGAATTCTCAACATTCGGAGCAAATGCAAGATTACGCCACAGTGCGCACAGCCTGATGGTACAGGGAGGACAGCTGAGATCCAGTCATCAAAATGATTTTTTCTACGGACGCTCGTTCGAACGCGATACCACCATACAGGATATTCATTATTCCAGGAACACGTTCTATAGAATACCCCAGGGAAATACCGTAACACGCAACGGGACGGACACGATATTCGTGGATGACCGCCTGCAGGAAACGAACTCGATCGCCACCAGAGCAGGATACACTATCGCGGGCATCACCGGTGATTTTGACCCTCTAATTAATGGCTTCGATTACTTCATTGATTACGAGAACGGTATCCTGCAGCTCCTCCGTCCGGTAGGTGATGATTTTGTGGTCGTCCTCAAGGCTGACGGACAGGAGATCATCATACAATCCGATCTGATACGTGACAACGTGCTCTTGAATGTATACGCGCTCGGGCCGGACATAGTACCGGGTTCTCTGGAACTCAGTATATTCGATACCCTGGGTGCAGCGCATCCTCTTAGCGAATTCGGGATCGATAACAACGGCGACGGCCTGGTCGACGCGGAGTTCATCAGTTACCGGCTCGGCTATCTGATGTTCCCGCAGGAACGGCCGTTCCCGGACGAGGTCTACGACCAGCAGCTGAACGTGTATACAATTGATTACAGGTTCCTGACCCAGTCGGTCTTCTATTCACTAAGCAGACAGCCGGTAATGATAGGTAGCGAAAAGGTTTTTGTGGACGGCGAGCAGGTGACAAGGAATTATCATTACAGCATTGACTACACTTCAGGTACAGTCCTTTTCCTTAGCGACGACGTGGTTTCTGATTTCAGCGAGGTCGAGATACAATATGTGGCCGTGGAAAGAACACGTTCTGATCCGTTCTACTCGGTGCAGCCGAACATCAAGATCGGCGATAATATCAACATCGCGCCGGGTTACAGTGCGATCGATGAAGAGGAAATATTTCACCTTTCCGGCAAGTACCAGAACGGTTCGGCAAAAAATTCGATCGCTGTCGTGCCCCAGGTTGCAGTCAATGAAGATAAGGAATATGCCCAGGACTATCTGCTGGTCGCCAACTACCAGGCGCTGACGCTGAATGCAAACTATCGCGGTTTCTCGGAAGGATTCGAATCGTTCGGATTGAGCGAAAAGCGCTACGGGAATATGGAACACAGCGGCGCGGTTTCGCTCGGTATAGAACCGGTCAACTATGTACGTTTCAACACCAGCGTGAAAAAAGAATGGCTCACAGATTCACTCGACAATTCAAACGAAACCGAATTCATTTCCGGAAGGATAGAGTATTTGAATCCGAGTCTGCCGAACGGATTTTTACTCGCTGCCCGGAATAAACTGCCGGATTATGAAAAGGTCCGTCTTCAATGCAACGCGAATTACAACTTCCAGATGGCCGAGAACAAGGTTCGTCTGACTTCGTCGATCTATAATGATCTCCTCCATTTCAGTGACGACAGCCAGAAAGAAATACTCGGATACACCGTTAACACCAACATCGCACTGAGTTTTCCGGTAAGGGTGGACATCTATGTGCACGGCGTAGACCGTTACGCAGAAGAATATCGGGAAAAGGATGAAAATGAGATCCGTCTCGCCCTGAATATCGACGTGATACCCGGGCTGTACTACACTGGCAATTATCAACAAAAGAAGGAAACCTTCTTCCTGCCGGCGTCCAAGGACATGTCGGTGCGGAGTTATATGTATAACGACCTCAACATCGCGCCGGGCAGCTGGTATTCACCTCTGAGCATTATCAATTTCACACTGGGTACCGGCCAGAATTTTGAAGAGTATCTGGGCAATGTTCCGCTCAGCCGCAAGCTGCCGCTGTTCCTGGTCGGACCGGTCGAGAATGACATTGCCACGCTTTCTGATCTGAGTAATGCCTACGCAAAGATATATTTCAAGCCGCTATCCAATCTCAATCTGCAACTCAAGCGAACTTTAAACCGCAGCGGTACCGCGCGCTACGACACGCCCGTCCTTCGCCGTGGATATGCCGACGAAATAAGGGCAGAATATGAACAGGCGCGAATCGGATTTGTAACGGTTGTCTTTAACCGTGCAGAAAACCGGTTCTATCCTGTGCAGATCACCACGAACACCTACCTCGAATGGATAAGATCCTGGACCGCGCAATTGAGGACAAAATTCAGTGCCAATCACAGAATAGATAAGGATGATTATCAAACCGCTCAAGCCGAAGATTCAGAATCCACCGTAAGAATGGAAACGCTCTGGAGGTTCGGCCGCAGGTCATATGTCAACTTGAGCATCGGCGCAAGGAGACAATATCGATTCGCGAGCGGACTCAGCAATTCAATTCTACCCGGGTGCAGTGTATACCTTAACATGATCGAATTCCTGTATATGCAGTTAGATTATGAAGCGAACGTGCTTATCCACGGGCAAACAACCCATTTACTGTCGGCAAAGATAATGGGATCGTTCTAACACAGAAAACTCGTTTGGCTCGCTAACACCGTTAGTTTCGTTATTTTCGTTAGATCCATTCAACATACGGCGACAGGCATACACTTTTTACACTTTTGTACATCAAAGGCTCGTTTAGATCGTTATTATCGTTACTTCCGTTACTTCCGTTGAATCCATTAACGCCACCCGTGTGAAATTCGCATTTCGATACGAACTCTCCGAAGAACTCAATGCGGCATCAGAATTCAGATCCTGCTGGCCGTAGGTTTCAAACGCAGAGAGATAATATCCCCGTTCTGTTTGGGGAGTGAAACTATGGAATATCAAGTGGCGACTATCTATTATCGTTGTTTCAGCGATACTAACGAAAATAGCGGGATTAACGATAATAGCGAAATTGTCGATATTGACGGGACTAACGAAAGCAACGATCTGAGGGGTTCTGTTTTCGGTCATCCTTGACAGTATAAATATAATAACTATAATTACGCAATAAATACAGGAGGTTTTATGCGTTACGTAAAACTGGGTTTGCCTATATTGCTGGCTTTGTTGATGCTCTTAGGGTGCCCAAAGAAACAAGTAGTACAGCCTACCGAGGAAGTGATCGTGGAAGAAATTCCCGAGGAAATAATCATCGAGGAACCGGCTCGACCGCCATTCGAGATGCAGCGTATTTTCTTCGACTTTGACAAATCGGATATCCGGGTTGATGCCGCAGGGGCATTGAAGCAAAACGCTCAAATGATGGATCTCTATCCCGAGGCGAACATAACCATCGAAGGGCATTGCTGTGAAATCGGCACCGCCGAATACAACCTCGCCCTGGGTGAGAGACGCGCAAAGGCAGCGTTCGAATATCTGGTAATGCTTGGCATCGATCCCGGACGCATGTCTACGGTCAGCTACGGTGAAGAAAAACCGCTCGATCCCACGGTTCTCGAACAGAACCGAAGATGTGAATTCAGAAGAAATTAGCGGACATTCACTACAATCTCAAAAAATGCGTAAAAGAATATTAAGAGTCGCTTACATATTGCCCATGCTCGTGCTGGTAATCCTCACCAGCACGAGCTGCTTAAGCAGCCAACGGTTCCGCAATTATGGCTGGCAACTCGACAGCCTGCGATACTACACGCGAAAAATAGACAGCCTCATTGCCGTACAGGGAGATGAAATCGCACAGCTGCGCACCGACCTCTTCGTGAAGACGAACGAGCTGAGTCAGAAATTCGACATGCTGAATTCACGGCTGGGTGAGTCGGAAACACAGATAAGCCAGTTATCCAGCAAGATTGGGCCAACCCAGCGAGCGGTCGCTGATTCCGACGCCATTGCGCAGGTGAGCCCGGAGATCCGCACGCTTTACGAATCCGCCTACAAGCATTATATCAAAGGAAACTATCAGGAAGCGATCGACGGATTCCTGGCATACCAGCAAGCAGCGCAGGATGGTCCGCTTGTGGATAACGCGCTGTACTGGATCGGCGAGTCGCATGCTGCTTTGGGCCAACTCCAGAAAGCGGTAAACACGTTCCAGGAACTGGTCAACAAATATCCGAAAAGCGGGCGCGTGCCGACCGCGTTCTACCGAATGGGTATCATATATGAGGAAGGGAAGGACCTGAAGACAGCCCGCTTCTATTATAACCAGGTGATCAAGAACTTCCCCAACTCACCCGAGGCAGCTCTCGCAAGGAGCAAACTACAACAACCATGAACATATTCAGGATCTTCTTAGAATCCAGCATCGCCGCCCAGATCATAATGATCATTCTCTTGATTTTCTCTGTCTGGTCATGGGGCATATTCCTCAAGAAAATGTTCGAATTCGGAGGCGTGAAGCGGCGCACGAAGAGGTTCATGTCCAATTACAATTTTCACAAAAACACAAAAGAATGGGGAAACTTCGGTTTCCAACTGACCGACAATCCATACGGAAGAGTCCTTGCCAGCGGGCTTGAAGAATACAAAAAACTGAAAGTACAGGTAAGCGCGCGTCTGATGAATCAGCAAGAGCATAAAAAGGAACGTGGCTTTATTAATGAACTCGCCGACAACGTTCAAATGGCCATGGAAAGGACAAAGATCGGAGAGACCGCGCAGCTAGAAACATCCCTTCCGACCCTGAGCACCTTTGTCAGCGTCAGCCCGTTCCTAGGCCTCCTGGGCACAGTTTGGGGTATCATGGAAGCCTTTCTGGAGATCCGCGCCCGGGGCTCGGCGCACATCACCATTGTCGCGCCTGGCATTTCCGACGCGCTGATCACAACTGTATACGGGCTCCTCGTGGCAATTCCGGCGCTCATCTTCTACAATATGTTCAGAAGCCGGGTCAACAGTTACAGCAGTGACCTCGAGAAATTCATCAACGAAATCTACGCCAACCTGCGCAAAGAACTGCTAACACTTTCACAATGAACAACAAGGGATTGATTTCCGAGATCAACATCACCTCCCTTGCCGACGTCAGTATCACGCTGCTTGTAATCTTCATCATCACCGCGCCAATGATGACCCCGGGGATCGACGTCAATCTGCCCCGCACCGATGCTTCCCTGCCTCACGATGAAGAAGGAGTCACGGTTTCGATCAACAAAGCGCTCGAAATATTCGTCGATAACGAGCGAGTGCAAGTAGACAACTTCGAAGGGAAGATCCACCAGATACTGAACAGCAAACCGCCCGGCATCATCATCTACCTGCGCGCCGACAAAGAAGTCGACTACGGCTTCGTCGTCGAAATAGTTGGCAGACTGCGCAAGGCGGGCGTCAAAGAACTAGGACTTGTTGCCGAAATACCGCAGGGATGAACCGCTTCCACATTTTGTCCGTCGTGCTTCACATTCTGATCTTCGCGGCGATCTTTATTTCGGGCCGTGCCCATTTTAGGCCGATACCCCAACTCGAAGTCTATAAAGTCAGTCTTGCCCCTCTACCCCAGCCGAAAGTAATCGCTCCCGAAGAGGTTCCAGAGGAAAAGGAAGAAGTTATACAAGAAGAGAAGCAGGAAGAGAAAGCGCCGCCAAAGGAAGAAGAGAAAAAACCCCAACCTGCTAAGAAGCCTGTCGAAGAAAAAGCCAAGGAAGTGGTCAAAAAAGGATTGCCAGACATAAAACCGAAGATCTATACTGGGAGCGGACGGGGCTTTACCTATTCATATTACCTGAATATCCTGCTCAACAAGATAAGCAAGAACTGGCATAACCCGTTCCGCGACCAGGATGTCATCTTGAAGAGCATAGTGTACTTTGAGGTCGATAAGAACGGCAACATATACAGCATTCGTATAGAAGAAGATTCCGGCAATGACATATACAACGAAACGGCCATGCGCGCCGTTGTCGTCACGAAATCGCTGCCACCCCTGCCCGATGAATTTGCAGATGACTACCTGAAAGTACATCTGGAATTTCTGACCGCAAAGTGAAAAATTTACTCCTCTCAGTACTGCTTGTCGCCGAAGTGGCACTTGCGCAGGACGTTTATCTTCGATTGACCGACCACGGCGGCGGCAAGATCAATCTTGTCGTCGAACCATTCACATCAAAGGAATCGCCGTCACGCGACGAAACCGCGCGGCAGGTAACAGTCGTCGAGGACGTTCTCAAGAAAGACCTCGAATATTCACTGTACTTCGACATCTTCACCGATACTACATTTCTGGCAGAAAACGCCGAGGGAGTAATACTGAAGGCCGCGTCCGAAAAAGACAAAATCAATGTTCGGCTCGAGGATTTTGATTCCCGTGAGAAAATTGGAGAGCGGACATATGAGGTCGAAACCGATGGGAGACAAACAGCCCACCGCATAGCCGACGATGTGATCAACATCTTGACCGGAGAGAAAGGTATTTGCAGAACAAGGGTTCTCTTTTCATACAAGACAACTGCCGGCAAGGAGATCGGTCTGATCGATTACGACGGGTTCAATTTCACGCATGTCACGAGTAACGGCAACATCAACCTTTTCCCTTCATGGGCTTCAGATGGCAAGCGCATGCTTTTTTCAACCTACACCGAAGACCGTTTGAAGATCTATATCTATGATTTCACAGAGAAAAAAATGACTTCCCTGTCTTCTTTCAAGGGGCTGAATTTTGCTCCCTGCTGGTCCCCCGATGGTACGAAGATATGCATGAGTTTATCAAAAGACGGCAATGCGGAATTGTATCTGCTCGACCTCAACACAAGAAAAATGAACCGCCTGACGAACAACTCGGCGATCGACACTTCACCCACTTTTTCACCGAACAGCCGGGAGATCGCCTTCGTGTCCGACCGTTCTGGCAACCCTCAGGTCTATGTAATGGACACCCACGGAGGCAATGTCCGGCGTCTCACGTATCATGGTAATTATAACACATCGCCGGCCTGGTCGCCGCGCGGTGATATTATCGCCTATGTTTCCAGGGAAAAGGATAATTCTCAACAAATCTACGTTACCGACCCAACGGACTTCAGCCCGTTTCGGCTAACGTATCTGGGCAATAGCGAAGAACCGGGGTGGTCCCCGGACGGTCTTCACATCGTCTTCACATCCAACCGAACCGGCCGGTATGAATTGTATACGATGAACTGGGACGGTTCGCGACTGCGTAAACTGACGAACGGTATTACGGCCAACGCACCGGACTGGTCTCCGATCTCTGAATAACCGGTCAATATCCCTGACGCAGGGTATCGTACTCAGAGACATTACGAATGAGATGAAACCCGTCTCTGAATTCAATATAGAATAGACAACTCCCGATCGAGAATTCATCCCAGTAGTATATTACGATATATTCCCCGGTATCCATAACAGTATCACCTATCAGGTCAACGACATACGAATCCATACCACTGCCAACCTGAATACTGTCGCGCGCCAGCTCTTCCGTGCCTCGGTACAAAACATTCATTATTTCAAAAGATCGCTCAAAAGGTTCGACAAAGTCAACCTGCATTCTTACACCGATCAGATAACCACTATTATTATACCAACCGAGGACAGGTCTGGAGGAATATATCGGCGGCGGCGTCATAAAATCATCGCCACCGGGATCGTAGGGATTCATCCGCTCACGGCAGCCGATCGCAAGTAAGAGTAGTGCCAATATTAGTTTTGCACGCATCATTCCTCCTACAGGTCCCTCTTTATACCAACCACCATCTTCGAATTACCAGCGTACCGCAAGTCAAGCATCGGCAATAAATGCGATGATTGATACAGCTTCGATCTTTTGATCTGATAGTATATCGCACGCGCGATGAAAACTACAGCACCAACACCAAAAGCATTCCTGATGTTGTCGTACCGCTGTACTTTATCCCACGATTCAATGGCTGAGCTCATGCTTTCGCTCGACTGGTATTCAGCATATGCATCATTCGCTCTAACATGAAAAATCGCTATGCCGCCAATGCATGCAGCACCGACCAGTGTACTGACCAGCACCTTACGGGAGTAGCTACTACTCATCCGGGGGATATCAATACTACTATCCGGCGTAGTAGAAACAAGGGTCAACACAAGCAAAACATATGTCATTATGCCACCTCCTGCTGATCTTCATTGAAAGATTCTCCTGAGATACAAAACAGACGAACATTTGATCCATGATACATTCATTACTCGCTGAAGTTCTGCCATGATTATAACCTCGCGGCACTCTGTGTCAATATGATCGAGATTTACGAAGCGGAGGGCAAAGGAAATGAAAAAATTATCGCGCTGCCGAGTGCTATTGACTTGGCTTTCGTTCTGGATAACCTTAAAAGTCATGTTGTTAGCGGATAGTACACAATTGAAAAATGTTTAGTCTTCTACGGAAAAAGGGGATCCTTTTTTTGGGACTATCGAATACGATTTCCCAACTCGGGGACCGTCTTACCCACATGGTCATTATAACTTTGATCGGCATCATGTTCCCGGGACGTATTTCCGCATTCAGCGAATTCTCTATCACTTTTTCGCTTCCGATCGTGATTCTCTCGCCATTCGCCGGCGTCATTGTCGATCACTGGAACAGGCAGACAATAATGTTTCGCTGCCATTTAATCCAAGCCATTCTTATTTTCATAACACCGTTTTTCATCATGTTGACGCACAGCATGGCCCCGGTCTGGATACTGGTCGTTCTTTTCTTCTCCCTCGATCTTTTCAACAACACCTCGAAGAACAGCGTCATTCCTGATCTGGTCAGTTATGATCAATTGGTACCGGCGAATTCTGTAATCATCACGCTGGCACGGGTCGCGACTTTCATCGGCATGGTCGGCGGTGGATATCTCATCCGGTGGGTAGGCTGGCAAGTCGGTTTCTTCATTGATGCATCGGCCCACATGATCGCTGGTGCGCTCGTTCTGGGCATGGGGGCGAGGAGTATGTTCGCGCCGGTCAGGAAGGTCGATTTTTCCTTATCGAAAGAGTTGAAGAAGTCACTTAATACTTTCCTGCTCGACCTCAAAGAACTCCTCATATTGCTGTACAGGGACCGAATGGTCGTGCTCGTGATGATATCGGTCTTCGTGCTACCATTTGTCTCCGCCGTTGCTTACACAGTTCTTATTTTTCTTGTGCAGCAGGAGTTCGGCATGGGCACACCCGGTGTCGGGCTGCTCGGCGGTATCATCGGAGTTGGCATGCTCTGCGGTGCCATAATGATCGGTTATTTCGGACGCTATGTCAGCCGAGGCTTAATACTAATATACAGCATTGCCGTACTCATGCTTTCGTTTTTCGTCGGCCCCTTCTTTATCACTCCGGTATATCTGTACATAATGTCATTTCTCGTTGGTATTGTGTACTCATTTATAGGCATTTCTCAGGACACGATCCTTCAGGAAGATGTTGTCAAAGGCATTCGCGGACGCATATTCGCAACAAAGGAATTCATTGCAAATCTTACTTTCGTCATATGGGCAGTATTGATCGGAGTAATATCTTCAATGCTTGGGCCATTCATGATCATCCGGTTTGTCAGTTTCGTGTTACTTGTTATTCTGGCGTTCTCGATCATCATTTACCGCTCCATCCCCCATGAGGTAAGATCCAGGTTGTAGTATACGATTGCATGTCTACAATAATATAAGGAAAGGATTCAAATGATCGATGCAATAAGATTTGGCGTCTCGATGAGCAGGGAATTGCTCAAGAATTTTGACCAACTCATCAAAGACATGGGGTACCGGAACCGGTCTGAGGCAATACGGGATCTGATCCGGGAGCGTCTCGTGCAGCAAGAGTGGCAGCATACAAATCAGGAAACGGTCGGGACGATCACCATCGTCTACAGTCATGACGTTCACGAATTGACCGAAATATTAACTGCCCTTCAACATAAATACCATAAACAGATAATCTCGACGATGCACATTCATCTCGACAAGCACAACTGCCTGGAGGTGCTCGTGGTAAGAGGCAGGGGACAGGAGATCAAGAAGATAGCCGACCGCCTGCTGAGCACCAAAGGCGTAAAGCATGGCAAGCTGACGACAACGACGACAGGACGATCACTTGCATAAAAACGGGTCATAGGTTATTTTTTGTAGCTGCCCGTATCGTTTGGTTCGTTAATCTCGCTAATTCCGTTAGTCCCGCTGTAACGACATTTCGAAAAGATCTCGTATTCGTGTACGTTCCAGTGGTACAGGATGCTACCGGAGTTCATATCCAGTATCGAGAATCGAGCATCAAGCATCCAACGGGAATAACGAGATTAACGCAATTAACGGCATTTTTTTGTGCCTACGCTTGACAGGGTCGTGGTGTTCGCTATAATTGACCATCGGGGCGTGGCGCAGCTGGTTTAGCGCGCCAGCTTGGGGTGCTGGAGGTCGTCGGTTCAAATCCGATCGCCCCGATCTTCCTCCAAATGCAAAATACGAAATTCGCAATTCGAAATGTCTTAAATCTCTCCTGCCTTCTTCAACCCGTACTTGGCAAATATCGGGCCGACCAGTTCATATATCACCGTAGTCGCGGTGATCGTCGTGAAGATGACATCGCCGTACTCCGGATACAACGCCTTGGCGCTCAATGCAACGCCGAGCGCCACTCCGGCCTGCGGTACCAGCCCCCAGGCGAGGTACTTGCTGATGTTCTCTCCGGCCTTCGATATGTAAGACCCGAGTCTCACGCCAATGAATTTGCCAAAGACCCTGAATATAATATATAGCACTCCCATGATGCCGACCTTCGGCAAAAGATGAATCTCAAGATTTGCACCAACCAGAACAAAAAATCCCAGAAAGAAGACCATATCGATGTCTCTCAATTTTTCAAAGAACAATTCATTGTTTCTGACGATGTTAGCAACGACCAGGCCAAAAGCGATATTGGTTAAAAGCGGGGAAAGTCTCAGGGTCATGGATAAACCCACTGCCAACAGTATGAAACCAATGACAATGACAAGCACTTCCTCCACCGTCATTATGAAACGGGATAGTAGATTGAGAGCGAAACCCAGTACTGCGCCGAGTATCAAGGCCGCGCATATCTCAAAAATGGCCTCGAGGAGTACAACGGAGTTGAAAACTCCAAGCCTCAAGGCATTTGCCGTCGTTATCGCCAGGGCTGAGAATATCAGACACCAGGCATCATCAATTGCCACCACTTTCAAAAGCATTTCGGTAACCGGCCCGCTGGCCCGATACTCCCGGATCACCATCACGGTTGCGGCGGGTGCAGTCGCTGCGGCAGCCGCTCCCAAAACGAAAGCCGGATGTATGGGAAGGTTATTCAAAGAATGATAGGCGATCATTACCAGTGTAACAAGGATCCAGGCAAACGCAGCTTCGAGTACAGAGATCCATATCACCGGTTTACCGGCTGCTCTGATACCTTCTATCCTGAAATTCGCACCGAGGGTGAAAGCGATAATACCCAGCACAAAATTCGAAACGAAATCGGATGCATCCATGATCTTGACTGGAATGAGATTCAACAAACGGGGACCGATAAGGATCCCGACCAGAAGATATGCGGTAACGGCAGGGAAACTAATGCGGCGCAGAAGCTTTGCACCCAAATACGCACATATGATAATGAGGGCAATGCCCAGTATACTATTCAGATGGCAAAATCTCCCCGGCTTTTATAAGGCTGTATTTCGTCAACAAAGGGCCGATCAGTTCGAATATCACCGAGGTTGCAGCTATGATGGTGAAAATATAACCTCCAAAATCCGGAAAGGTTACCTTGGCGACAAGACCGATACCCAATGCTACACCAGCCTGTGGTGCCAGGCTGAGGCCGAGCCAGTGCTCAACACTCTTTGGCGCGTTGCTTATCCTCGCGCCGAGTTTGGCACCATAGACCTTTCCTATCGTACGGAATACTATATAAAGAATGCCGGCAAGTCCCATTTTATATAGTATTGCAAAATCAAGATGGGCGCCGGACATGATGAAGAATGCAAGATAAAGAGGAGTGTCGACCGAGCGCAGGACTTCGAAGAACCTGTAATTCTCACGGGCGATATTGACCATGACCAAGCCCATCATCATTGCCGACAATAGCACCGACACCTCCAGGGCGATGGACAAACCGACATCCAGGAACAATAGGCCGAGCGTATAGACCAGCAGTTCTTCTCTCGTCCTTACATACTTGCTCAATCTGGAAGAAAGATATCCGAGCACACCACCAAGCACCAGAGCGCCGAATATTTCACCCAAACCGGCAAACACGATCGACAGCTGAAACACGTCGGCGCGCATTGCATTACCCACCGCAATTGCCATGGCGGCAAAAATAAGACACCAGGCATCGTCGATAGCAACCACTTTGAGCAGCAACTCAGTGAGTATACCGCTTGCCCGGTACTCGCGGATAACCAACACCGTGGCAGCGGGTGCAGTGGCCGACGCGGCTGCACCCAGGACAATAGCAGGGTATATGGGCATCTTGATGCTGATGAAGTACACAATCAGGGCAGTCGAGACGAGTAACCAGGCTGCCAGGGCGGCGCTCAGTGAAATCCACATGACCTGTCTCATACCCTGGCGCAATTTGTCAATACGGAAATTCTCACCCAGACTGAAGGCGATCAGCCCCAGAACAAGATTCGAAAAGAACTCTGAGGCGGCAAAGATCTCTACCGTGACGAGGTTAAGCAACTGGGGGCCGATCAGGATGCCTACTATCAGAAAGGCGGTTACGCTTGGCAGGCGCACCAATTTCAGGAGGCGCGCGCCGACAAATCCCAACAGTAGAATCAGACCGGCGCTGAGTAGGCTATTCACTGTTCAAGATTTCGTGTTCTTTTAATATGAAGACAAGAATATCGAGCAAAGACAATACGCCCACCAACTTCTTGTCTGCGACTACGGGTAGCGTCTCGATGTTATGAAGTCTCATGAGCCGTCGCGCCTCGCGTACTGTTCTATCCTCAGTGATAGACACATAGTTCGTGTTGATGATGTCGGCAACCAGAATTAGCGTACCCATTTCGGGAGAGAGTTCGAGATTCAAATCTTCATCATCGACTTTCTCGACAAAAGGCATTCTTTCCACTATTTCGCTGACCGATCCTGAAAAAGGACGGAATATGCTCAGAATTCCGCGGTAGTTCACTATTCCTAATAGCGTCCTGTCCTCATCGACAACCGGGAGCATGTAGTGATTAGTCTTTCGCATGAATTCAATCAATTGCTTCAGATTTGTCGAAGGGCTAACCGTAGGTGCATCACGCCTCATTACTGATGCGACCGATAGTTTTTCAATGTCCATACTGGAATTATATAGAATATCTAATACTTTGCAACACTGAATATACTACTGGCTCACTGAATTCAGGCCGCGACAACCTTGTTGCGCCCACTCATTTTGCCTTCGTACATCGCCTTGTCCGCCTTGCCGATGAGCTCGTCGCGCGTCTTGGCATCTTCGGGGTAAGCGGCAACACCAAGCGTCACCGTGATACTGAATTTCTTGTTGCCGAATGCGTAGAACGGTTCGCGGCCGATCACCACCCTGATCCTCTCGGCAATAATCAATGCGGTTCTCTTATCCGTGTTTGGCAAGAGAACGATATACTCGTCACCACCGTAGCGCACGATCACGTCATTCTTGCGGATAACCCTGGTCATTCTTTCACCGACAATTTTCAGGGTCTCGCTGCCAACAAGATGACCGAAATTGTCATCGACCAGCTTGAAAAAGTCGATATCCAAAAATATCAAGGAAATCCTTCCGCTTGCGTCTTTCCTCTCGATCAGAAAATTATCCAGGAATTGATTGCAGTACCGGGTGTTATACAATTGAGTGAGATCGTCGACCAGGCTCGCCTGTTCCATTTTTCTGTACAGGTTCGCCTTCTCGAGCGCTATGGTCAAATGCGCAACAACATTTTCGAATATTTCGAAATCGTCCTGCGTAAAAGATTCGCCGCCTATTTTGTTGACGACCTCCACGACCCCGATGATCCGATCACGGCTCCTCATTGGCACACAAAGCACCGACTTTGTGGTGAACTTTGTTTGCTGGTCGACCCCTGAGTAGAACCGGGGGTCTTTCGACACATCGGGAACCATCAACGACGCGCCGTACCGGGAGACCCAGCCGGCAACACCCTGCCCAATTTTCAATCTCATTCCCAGAAGTTTCTTCCCGGCTTTTCCCGAGGCCGCCTCAAAAACCAATTCTTTTGTTTTCTCATTGATCATAAGAACCGACCAACCTTCCGCGTTTATCAGATCCGCGGCTTTTGCCATGATAGTATTAAGAATCTCTTTGGGCTTGAGCGATGAATTGATCGCCTGAACCACCTCATTGAGTGTCTGCAATACCTGAACCTTTCGCTGCAGAGACATCACGGTCTTGCGGTTGTATATAATCTCATTTCTCCGTTGAATGGCTTTTTCCAAAACTTTCTGCAGGAAATCGATCCTATAGGGGCGAAGGAGCAATCCCGCCACGCCGGCAAAAATCGCTTTCTCCAAATTCATTACCGCACTTCGGTCGGCGACAAGTATGACAGGCACTTCCTCGTGCTGTTTCCTTAACTGATCGAGTATTGTCAATGCTGATACATCAAGTATACATATGTCACACTTCTTCTTCCGTACAATCTTACGCAACTCGCCTATGTTCGATACTGTAGTATTGCTCAATCCGAGTTGGTGAAGATGTCTGGAGAGAGTCGTAAGTCTAAGGCGGTCCGGATCGAAGACTAATGCTTCCATCAAAGAGTCAAGACTTCATATAACATCTTAATTCTCTTGTTATCTGTATCATAGATGTTGTTGCGATCATCAATAATAAAATCGTCGATACGCGCATCCACTATCGCCTTATTCTTGTTCAACTCGCCAAGCAAATGCGCACCCTTCGGCACAACCGACACTTTGAGATCAGAGAAATTGTAGCCATGTGTCGTATCACGGAACTCCCGAAGGAGTTTACAGTATTTCTCATAATCATTCTCTTCGATCGGATACTCGAAGTTATCTGCATTAAGGACAAGGTTAACTAAAGTGGGAAGATCACATATGATAACAGACCGTCCCGGTTGTCTTTCTCTCGAATACAGATTGGCATCGGCCAGAATCGGCCCAACCAGATCGGGGTCCCCGTACGAATTCGGCGCGAAGATAACATCCTGATCAGGTACTCCCGAAGCGATGCCGACGCCGATCCGGAAGAGGCTCTTGAACTCAGGCGGCAGCAGAGCATACGTAATACCATCCAGTTCAAGAGTTCGCTCGGCGACATCCGCAAACCATTCCCGGTAATGCACGAAGTTCGCCCGGATAAATTCCTCTGCCCTCTGTACGATATCGCGAGCGCACAGGACCGCACGCTTTGCCGCATCCGCGGCAGGAATTATATCACATTCACCGCCTGAACATATTGAATAACGGAGCTTGGTTCCCTTCCCGGTCACCGATTCGGTGTACAGATAATTGTAGAGAGAGCCTGAATTCTCGGAAAACCAGACCAGCCCACCGTCACCCGTGTCCTTGAGCAGAAAGCCATCATACCTCTTAACAACCTGTGCCATCTCTTTGGCGAATTTGTGTTTTATTCGCTGTTCCTTAACAGCATCGTTCAATTTGATGCCCATGTAGGAGGAACCTCTTATGTCGTATACCAATATCGTGACGCATTTTCGGTATTTACCCGCGTATTCTATAATCTCCCGCGGCTTTTCAGCAACCTTTCCTCCGAGCTCCAGAACATTCTTCCCGGTCAGGAAAACGGTCTTCAGGTTTGCCAGGTCACTGGTCACCCTCGGCGCCTCATTCTCATCTGGTGGTAAGCAGCTGACGAGATTCAAGAAACATTGTCCGACATGATCAGGTATGATCGTTTTCTTCATGAACGAATTGTAAGCATCGAGGAGCATATCTATTTCCAATTCAACCGAGATAATACCGCGCTTCTCGAATTTCTTGAGCATGGAAACGCTCCGACTCTTCTTGCGGTAGATTTCCTCCAACTCCTGTGTCACGGATTTTGTGAAGTTTCTATGTTCATCCTTTGTCAGCGGTCCAAATCTATGCATAAAGATATACTCGCTGAAGATTTCGTATACCGGTTTCGTGACATCCAACAATCGTGTTTCCGCATAATGCTTGAGATTCTCTTCCTGCTGGAGGTTATCGAGTATTTCTTTCTTCTTCCGCTGATAATCCTTGAGGTGATATATGTTACCTAGAAACAAACGGTCCAACCTCGAGAAGAGATTGGAGACTTTCTGAGTTATCACGTTGGTGTCGGCATCCTGGGACACATCCTTATCGACGATCTCGTGCAACCCTTGATTTGTTTCAAGGAAGAGTCCTTCGAGTTGTTCTTTTATCCGGAATGAATACAGGTCAATTGTCTTGAGTTCCTCCTCTGATTTGCTTCTGACATCACGGAGAATGACCGAGAGCTTCCTGATCAACTTGGCAAGGGATGTTGCCGACAGGTAATTAAGATAGATTGCCGGTATTTTCTCGGCAGCATCTTTCATGCCGGTAATCCCAAGACGCTCCACGTCAGAGAGTAGATCGGGCAGAAGAGTTTCGACACGCGCCCCGATGATGCTCTTGTGCACGGCCAAGAATATATCGTGCGCAAGTGAAACCTCGCGCATATCCTTGGTGTATTCGTTTATCTGCTTCCTATTGGTTGCCTGCTCGATTATTGCCACCACTTCCTTCGGACATTTTTCGATCAACGCCTCGGGGATGGGCATACCTCTCTTCTTATGTCCTATGAACAGTGGCAGTTCAAAACCTTCATATTCGTTGATCTTGTGCCCCAGTTCGAGTATAAAATTGCGGCGATTCTGGAAGACTTTGATCGGTGCCTTTGACATTCCCAGACATGCTAAACCTTGTTCGATCGCCGAAAGACTCTCAGTGTATCTTTGCTCACCGACAAATCTCTGCCCGACCATGGCGAAGTAGTTGCTCTGCTCTTCCATGTAATCCTGAAGGTTGCTGACCTTATGCGTGTTCATCTGGAGATCTCCGTATGAATCTCGAAGAGCAATTTAGACCGCTCCACTTTTTCAAGCTGAATATCAGTACTTTCGTCGATTACGATATCGCTGTCGTCGAGTACAATTTTCAGGTTATCTGTATCCGCCATCTCCCGTCCGAATTTGGCCGCGAATATTTTGTGCAGATCAAAGATAAAACCCTTACGCGTTGCCCGTTGCCTGATCCAGTATTCCAATCCCTGTTGTATATTCAACTGTACCGGATCGATACGCAAACCCGCTTCGCTCAAGAATGAAAAACGCTCAACATTCAGCAGAATGTTGTATACTGTTGCATCGTCACAGATAACAGTCGACTTGCCTTTTGCTTTGACTGCGGAATACAGATTCGCCTCCCGGACAAGCATCCCGGTCAAATCGTACTCACCAAAAGCATTCTTTTCTAGATATAGCTCACGCGGATAATGACCCGAGGCGATACCGATCCCTACCTGAAAGATTGCCTGATATGATGGTGGCAACGTAGCGTAAGTCGCTCCCTCAAAATCAATTTCGCGTTCTTCCGCTTCACGGAACCAATCATGATATCGATGTAGGTTCCTCTGGACAAAAAGCTTGGCTTCCTGGACCATTTCAATAGCACAGCGGACTGCGGGCAGCATGCTGCCGGACTCAGGTTTCAAGGTTTTCTCATCCTTTATGTCATAGTGGTTTTTCGCAAAGAAGATCACACCACCATCGCCGGTATCCTTTACGGGAATGCCTCCGTACTTTTCGGCGACGTAAAGCATCGATTCCTGGAAGAGATTCCTGATCGCGCTTTCCTTCTCGGCATTCTTTAATTTTGCACCCATAAATGTCGAGCCTCTTATGTCATATACTAATACAGATACGAGGTTTTTATAGCGCTCAACGTTGACATCAGAAACAGGCCCCTCGGACGGCACAATGTTCACATCCTTTTCAATCATCGAAACCCGACCGGACAGCGCTTCCTCGCCGAGGTAACGGATTCCCTCGGCGGTCATCATGTCAGAGAGCTTGGGGTAATAATCAACCAACTCTTCCAACAGGATACACTTCACAAGCGGCGTGATGATTTCATCAACGATTTTCGCGAACTTACCGATTATTAGCTGGCTATCATATTTCTCCTTGAGCAGTGCAGGGGTTCTGTACTGATTCATCAATTGCTGAGCGGCCTCGTCACTTCTCAGATCGTTCAACGCGTCCCTGATTATGAGCTGAAGCTGATCCTCTCCAATTTTCTCATTTCTGTGCAGCACCTGCATAATATACGGATCCCATTCGTTCTTCACGACCAGCCCGCTAATATCAGCGGGCTTGTAGCGCATGATCTCCTTGAGATTGTTCTCCCTGTCGAGGCACTCCTGATACTCCCATTTCAATATCTTCAGATCGTAGGCATTACCGATCACCGAACGGTGCAACCTCTTCACCATGTTCTCAATGGCTTCTTCAGTGGAGAAATCCTCGGCGAGATTGATTAAACTATCGCTCATGATGTTCGTCGTTTCGCTTATCTTTCTCCGGATATTCTGCATTTTTTCGCTGATACTCCGTTTCTTTTCCGTGATATCCGCCATCAACCTGCGACCGCGCATCTGTAGCGCATCGATGATGAGCGTGAGCGCGCTATCGTCGGGAAAGAAAAACCGGGATTTGAATATTTCACCTATCGATTTCTTATTGAAGGACGGTAGTTTGCCCAATGCATCCACGATATTTTTCGTTTCATCTGTGTAATAGTAGCGGACCAGTCCCTTCATTATGGCACTGAATACCGGTTCGGGCAAACCCTTTTTCATGAAGCTCGGGTTCAGGACTTTCATCATATCAAAGTAACTGGTCTTCGGCACGAAAGGTACGTGTTCATATGAATCGATTATTATGTTGTCGACGACCACGGTTCGCTTGGTAAGTGAGTTTCTTATATAGTTGAACAGTTGATTGACGACAGCCCCGAACCTTTCCGACACAGCAATTTTGGTTTCGGCGGATTCGGCGAGCAGCTTGCGCGTAAGGATATCACGAAGCAACTTCCGATTGGCGATCTCGAATACTACAACATTAGAACTAACGCCCTGAACAAAATCCTGATAAATGTTGAAAATATGTTTGCTATATCTTTCGAAAAAATGTTCCCACTGATCTATCTGTGATTCATCCTCGAGAAACTTTATGTAATTAGAGACAAAATCACCCTGGAGGGTAAAAATCCTTCTTCCCAGATACACAAGTTCTTTGCCATTATTACTCTCTAGTTTCTCGATGAAAGGATCGCGTCTCGTGATCCGCTTGAGCACAGAGAAGTATCGCGTGAAATTTGCGTTATCGCGATACGTAGCATGCAGTTTTTCGTAGTATGGAGTTTCGTGAATTACTCTATCCTCTATTCCTTTATCGATCATTGGTACCGGTCCTTTGCGAGGGCGTGTTCCCGATAAGTCCGGGAAAAATGATGCCGTCCATCACCCCTTGCCACGAAGTAAAGGTAATCAACATCGGCTGGCGTTATTGCTGCCTTTATTGAACTCTCACCCGGCGAGCATATCGGCCCTGGAGGCAGTCCAAGATGCAGATATGTATTGTATGGTGAGCTAATTTTGAGGTCTTGGTCGGTTAGTTTCTGTTTGGAAACGGGATTTTCGGCCGTTTTCAAAATGTAAAAGATCGTCGCGCACGACTCCAGCGGCCTGTTTGAATTCAGACGGTTCAAAAACACACGGGCGATGATCGGCCTCTCCTCTTCATATTTTGCTTCCCTTTCCACAATCGACGCCAGAATAACGGCCCGGTGCAAAGAATCAGCACTTTTGAGCCCGTATTTCGGAACCCGGCGCAGAAAGTTGCGAACCATCATCGTGATCACCGCTTCCTCGCTCTGCATGACGCTGAGAGAATAGGTATCAGGGAAAAGATAACCCTCAAGCGACCTCATGTTCAATCCGAGCGCATCGATCAGGCTGTCATCGCTGCACAATTGGATGAACCGTGTATAATCAACCAATCCGTGATCAGCGAGGATCTGTCCGGTTTCGCGTATTGTCGAGCCCTCTGGTATCGTGACGATTATCTCAGATCTTCCACCACTCCTGAGCTGGTTGATCAAATATAGAGGATTTTTGTACTTGTACAGTTCGTAGGTGCCCGCTTTTAGCTGTCTCTCCTGTCCCGAAACTTTCAACCAGAACAAGAATTCGTCTACGTTCCGGACAATATTTTGATCTGCGAGGAAGACCGCGATCTCCCGCGCGCTCGCATTGTCCGGGATCGTAACTTCGGTCCGTCCCAGGGTCAAGGGCTGCCACCAAGCCACGAGAATCAACAATACGAGTGTAAATATCAGCAATCTCTTGTTCATGACCGCCTTGTGAGCAGGTATTCTTCAAGCATGAGCGAAGCAGCAACGCGGTCGATGTCCCCTTTCTTCATGCTCAATCCGGCCTCTTTGAATTTGTTAACCGCATATTTGCTCAGATAGCGTTCGTCCCATTTTTCAACGTCGATATCGAGCTGGCGCTTTAGCCTCTTTATGAAACGTTCGATCTGACGGCTGATCTCTGTAGGCTCGCCACGCATCGAGACTGGATTTCCCACAATTATCAGACCTACGTTGTTTTCATCTACGATACACTTAAGTCGTTTTATTAAATCAGCAACCGACTTCGGTTTTATCGTCAACAGCGGTTGGGGTATTGTGCACAACGGATCGGTAATGGCCACGCCGACCCTTTTCTGACCGTAATCGATTGCCATAATTCTCGTCATGTTTTCACAAATTATACCGATATATTTATTTCTGTCAATATTTATTGACTTTGAACACTATATTTGTAGAATATGTTGTGGCATATTTACGCATTATTCGTCCGGTGAACTGTATCATTACTTCCATATCTGTACTGGTCGGTGGGTGGATAGCAAAAGAAATCTTCCTGTCGGGCAATCTAGTCATAGCCGCGCTCATCGGTTTTGCCGTATGCGCCTTTGGCAACCTCATAAACGACATCAAAGACATAGAAATAGACCGAATCAACAATCCAACGCGCCCCCTTCCATCGGGCAAAGTGAAGAAGAATTTTATCTGGCTCATGGCGTTCGCATCCATGATTGGCTCGGCGATAGCCTCTTTTTTTCTGGGGACAATTCCATTTCTGGTCGTAATTGCGGCGATTATTCTGCTCATCTTCTATTCCGTATATCTGAAGAAAACCGTCTTCGGCAATATCACCGTGGCTTTAATTGCGGGACTCAGTTTCATTTTTGGAGGGGTTGTAGCCAATAATATTCTGTCTATTGTCCCCGCGATATTTTCAATATTGATCCATATGCCGCGCGAAATCCTGAAGGATGTGATCGATATGAAGGGCGACAGAATGACCGGCGCCGTTACGCTTCCGATCCTGGTAGGCCCCATGCAGGCGTACAACATCAGCGCCATCTTCCTGAGCGTCTTGTGTCTGATGCTTCCCATACCGTACATCACCGGTATACTTGACGCGACATATATCATCATCATCCTTGCCGGAGCATACCCTCTGCTTATCTATATCATATGGCGGCTTCTGAAAAAACCACCCGCCAGCGCATTGCACCTCATCAGCAATCTCATCAAAGCATCTATGATCGTGGGATTGCTGGCAATGATCATTTCATGATCAAAACGGTAATATTGGGAATCGTTCAGGGACTTACCGAGTTTCTGCCTGTTTCGAGCTCTGGACATCTTGCCATTTTAGAGAATATGCTCGGTATCACCGAACCGATGACCATTGCGGTATTTCTGCATTTCGGCACTTTCATTGCTATCATCGTCTTTTTCTTCAAACCACTCAGAGAACTTGTTCAAGGAATCCTCACCGGCGACCGCGAGAGTATCTCTTATGCCGGTAAAATTATCGTCGGCACCATCCCGATTGTGGCTGCCGGGATATTCTTCAGATCATGGGTTGCCGGAGCTTTCAATAACACGAATGTTGTTGCCGTCCTGCTTGGTGTAACAGGTGCGGTTGTACTACTAACTGGTGTAGTAACTAAGAAACAAAAGCAAGTAACCATGACCTCGGCGATATGGATCGGTATTGGCCAGATGCTCGCGATTCTACCGGGCATATCCAGGTCGGGAATGACGATTTCGGCCGGGATGTTTTCGGGAACAGCTCCGGAGCGCGCCTTCCGTTTTTCTTTTCTTCTGGCCATCCCGGCGATTCTCGGCGCCAACCTCTTCGAATTGAGAAACGTATCGGACATCACCAACCTGCCCGAATTAATGATCGGCACGCTTTGCAGTTTTGTTAGCGGGCTAGCAGCCTTGTCGGTTCTACGGCGCACAGTATACAGGAGATTTCATCTCTTCGGCATTTATTGCCTGATTATTAGTGTAACACTACTGATATTTCAACCATGAGAATATATCAAATAGTAACATTTTTCATTGTTTTAACGACCATGATCCGCGGTGATGTCAACCGCTACCGAAAAGACAACCTGCTGCTGGAGAACATACCGGAAATACCGATCCAGGTTGTTTCCCGTCTGCAGCCCTACCAGAACGTCCGGGCCGCGTCATTCCAGGACTGGCTGCCGCAGGATGCAGGGATTTTAATAAGAACAAGATTTGGCGAGTCAAGCCAGATCCATGTTGTAGAGTCGCCCGGAGGCATGCGCCGTCAAATTACCTTCTTCGACGAACCGGTCGATGAATGCAGGGTATGTCCTGATCCAAGAAAAACGGTACTGCTCTTTACCAAAGATTCGGCCGGTAATGAGGTTCATCAAATATATGAACATAACTACGCAACCGGCTCCTACAAAATGTTGAGCGACGGAGAAACAAAGAATAATTCTGTAGTATGGTCGAGGAAGGGCGACATCTTCGCTTTTCGCTCCGATAAACGCAACCGGCGAGACTATGATATCTATCTTGGGGACCTGCGCGGCAAACAGAGTTTCCGGTGCATCCTCAAGGAAGGAGGCTATTGGTACCCCGTTGAATTTTCACCTGACGACCGCAAGCTGCTGGTCAAGAAATACGTATCCTCGGACGAGTCGTACTACTACATAATCGATTTGAAGAATCAAAAGGCAACACCAATATGCAGTGATACGAACAAGATCGCCTACGGAGCCGCCCGCTGGTCGCCCGACATGCGGGGAATATACGTTGTCTCGGATAAGTTCAGCGACTTCCGACAACTGTTATACCTTGATCTACAAAAAGGGGATTTCGAAATACTGACAAAGCAGATCGCCTGGGATGTCGGTGAGGTCGAAATATCCCCGGCAGGGACCGATCTTGCCTTCACCGGTAACGAGAAAGGTTTCAGCAGGCTATATCTTATGGACATGAGAACCCGCGCCCTCAGCCGCGTGAGCCTGCCGGATGCGCAGATATATAATCTGACGTTCAAGCCCAACGGCGACGAACTCGCGATCACTCTGAACAGGCCGACCCAACCCGGTGATGTGTACACACTGAATCTAAGAACGAAGAAATTTCTGCGGTGGACATGCAGCGAGGTCGGCGGGCTGGATACGCTATCGTTCGTGTCACCGAGACTGATATACTACGAAACATTTGACAGCGTCCAGGGGCAGCCCCGTACCATTCCCGCCTACTACTACGAACCGAAAAAATTCAAGCCACCGTATCCCGTATTGATCGAATGCCACGGAGGCCCGGCCGTGCAGAAAAAACCGTATTTTTCGTATTTGTTCCAGTTCTTCCTCAATGATATGGGCATCGCGGTTATCGCGCCAAACGTTCGCGGCTCGACCGGCTACGGACGGGAATACATGATGCTCGACGACGGCTACAACAGAGAAAACTCGGTGAAGGACATCGGCGCCCTACTCGACTGGATAAAGGAACAGCCGCAACTCGACCGCCGGCGTGTCGCCATCAGCGGCGCTTCATACGGCGGGTACATGGCACTCGCGGCAATGGTTCACTACGGTGACCGATTGACATGCGGGGTCGACATTCTCGGCATCAGTAATTTTGTCACGTTCCTTGAAAATACCGGCAAATACCGCCAGGACCTGCGCCGTGAGGAATACGGCGATGAGCGCGATCCAAAAATGCACGATTTCCTCTCCCGCATATCGCCGCTAACCAACGCAAACCTTATAAAGAAACCCATGTTCATCGTACAGGGGCTCAACGACCCAAGAGTACCGGTCTCCGAGGCCGAGCAGATCGTCCAGGCAATGCGCAAGAATAATGTTGAAGTCTGGTATCTGCTGGCTGAGGATGAGGGGCACGGTTTTGGTAAAAAATCGAACCGGAATTTTTTCCAGCAGGCAATGACCTTGTTCCTGGAAAAGTATTTGATAAAGAAGAAATAACGCGCCAAATGGCTCAAAAAGGATGAAGAAGGCTACAATAGGCACACAATGGCGCATCAGATAAGCCATCATCGCCCCCTGGAGCCTTCTATCTATGAGCCCTTTTTCAACCTTTTCATTAAGGAGGTTTTATGAAAATTCTGGTTGGTTATTATTCACGCAGCGGCAACACAAAAAAGATGGCCGAGGCGATCGCCAGAGGTATCGCGGACGAAGGCATGGCATGCGACGTGAAACAGATCTCCGATATCAGCGTTGACGAACTGCTGCACTATGAAGGGCTCATCTTTGGCTCGCCGACCTACTACGGTCAGATGGCAGCCGAGTTGAAAAAGCTGTTTGATGACAGCGTAAAACACCACGGCAAACTGACCGGCAAAGTCGGTGGTGCTTTCACTTCGAGCGGCATGATGGGCGGTGGCGGAGAGACTACGATTTTCAGCATCTTCGAAGCCTTGCTCATCCACGGCATGATCATTGCCGGTGATGCTAAAATACAGCACTACGGACCGCTTGCTGTTGGCGCACCGGACAAAGAAGCCGACAAGACTTGCACGAAATACGGCAAAAAGATCGCCGTGCTGACTAAGAAACTCTTCGGCAACTAAATCGCTGACTCAGCAAACTTGATGCTGTTCCCGGTGTGTAACAGTATCTTTCCATTTATCAGCAGTTTGACGAAAACCTCTCCTGAGAGAGGCTATAAGCGGAATACAATTCCGCATTTTACTTTATTTCAATTTCGGTAATAGGGTTTCGATATTGTTTCGTGCTTCGTATTTCGGATTTCGTGCTTATCTTTTGTCGTGTCCGTCTGCTTGACGTTGTGCAATTTCTGGATATAATAGGCCGGGAGTCTAAATGCCAAAAATGAAGGCCGTAGTAAAGATAAAACGCGCACCGGGTGCCGAAATCATCGACATAGACGTACCGACACCCGGCCCTGATGATGTTCTGGTAAAGGTCCTGGCAACTTCGATATGCGGGACTGATCTGCATATCTATGAGTGGAACGAGTGGGCGCAGGGCCGGATCAAGAACATACCTCAAGTCATGGGGCATGAACTTTGCGGCGAAATCGTGCAGACAGGCAAGAACGTAAAGAATTTGAAGAAAGGCGATAACATATCAGCGGAGACCCATATTGCCTGCGGGCACTGCTATCTGTGCCATACCGGCAACGCCCATATCTGCGTCAACGGCCGCATATTCGGGGTCGACATTAACGGTGTATTCGCGGAATACGCGGTAGTACCCGCACCGAATGCGTGGATCCTGGACAATCGTATTCACAAAGACTTCGCGTCGGTAATGGAGCCGCTCGGCAATGCGGTGCATACGGTACTGGCCGGCGAGATCACCGGCAATACTGTTCTCATCACCGGATGCGGCCCGATCGGACTCATGAGCATCGCGGTGTCACGGGTTTGCGGCGCCACAAAGATAATCGCAACAGAAATAAATGACTTCCGCATCGGCCTCGCCCAAAAAGTCGGCGCCGATGTCGTACTCAACCCCAGGAAAGACAAAGTCGTTTCGAGAGTTCTCGAAGAAACGGATGGACTCGGCGTTGATGTCGTTTTAGAAATGTCCGGTAATCCAACGGCAATCATCGACGCATTCGGAGCTTTGAGACCTGGTGGGCGCTACTCGATCCTCGGTATACCCGACAAACCAATGGAAATAGATGTCGGCAAACACATTGTATTCAAGTATGCTACAGTGCAGGGCATTAACGGCCGGCTGATGTTCTCCACCTGGCACAAGACAGCAAGATTCTTAAGTTCTGGCCGGCTCGATCTCCAACCCATCATAACTCATCGATTGCGCCTCGATGAATATGAGAAAGGAATGGAATTGATGAGGCAGGGTAATTGCGGCAAGATACTGCTATATCCATAGTCTGGCACCAATATGATTAAGGGTTTGGGCATTGATATTTCGGCGATCGAACGATTCAATATTCTTGAAAACAGGGCAGAATTCCAAAAGGATGTCTTCACGCCTGATGAACTTAATATCGTCCGAAGCACAGTAGATAATGATAGTACGTTCGCTCTTCTTTTTTCAATAAAGGAAGCGTTTCTAAAAGCCCTCCGCTGCGGACTCCATTTTGGATATTTCTGGCGGAACATTGATATCAGTCCTCGCCTGGAGGTCAAAACCTCTGGTCGGGTAAAAAATATTGTCAAAGGGAAATCTGTCAGGCAATTCCACATTTCCGCGGCAAAAACGAAAAGATATGCGGTGGGCATTATTGTATTGGAATCCGACGATTAATTGCAGGAGGTGCCTTAATGAGTAACATCGGTTCCTACGACGAACGATATTCAAAATTTGACTGGAAGATATCAATTGACGAACTTGAGTATGGCAAGAATGGTATGTATAATATCGGTTACTACTGCAGCGATCGTATCGTGGAAAAAGGATTTGGTGACAGAATCGCCTTGATATGGCAGGGGTTCAAAGGCGATGTCAAAGAATTCACCTACAATGATATCCGAGTCTACAGTAACGTTATTGCAAAATTCCTGAAGGACAATGGTGTCAAGAGCGGAGACCGTGTCTGTATTTTCATGGATCGCATTCCCGAACTATACATAACCTTCGTCGGTATTCTCAAAATGGGCGGAATAATCCAACCGCTTTTCTCGGCTTTCGGCGAAGAAGCGCTTTTTACTCGGCTTGATGATGCAAAGACCAAGGCGATCATCACCACCAGGAAGCATGCCGGCAAGGTGCGGAGAATCAGGGAAAGGCTTCCGGCGCTCGAGAAAGTGATCGTCGTCGATGCCGAAGGGCAAAATCTGAAGCCGGGCGAAATCGCCTTCAACATGGAAACATCAAAACCCGTGGACAGTTTCGAGAGCGAAAAAGTAGGTCCGGAAGCACCGTCGGTCCTCCATTACACCTCGGGCACGACTGGAAAACCAAAAGGTGCGTTGCACGTGCACTCTTCGATCATTGCCCAGTATCTGACTGCAAAATGGGTCCTCGATATCACAACCGATGATATCTACTGGTGCACCGCAGACCCCGGTTGGGTCACCGGCACAAGCTACGGCATAATCGGCCCTTGGGCGTGCGGCGTAACCCAGACCGTGCTTGATTCAGGATTCAGCACGGAGAAATGGTACCAGTTCATTGAAAAGCACAAAATCACCGTGTGGTATACAGCTCCTACCGCCATACGCCTTCTGATGAAAGACGGCACGAACCTCGTTCAAAAGTACGATATCAGCTGTCTCAGGCATCTCATCAGCGTCGGCGAACCCCTCAATGCTGAGGGTGTCATCTGGTCGGAAAAGGCGTTCGGCAAACCCTTCCATGATTCCTACTGGCAGACCGAAACCGGCTCTATCGTCATCACCAATTACCCGGGAATGAAGGTCAAACCGGGATCCATGGGCAAACCCTTCCCGGGAATCACTGCTACGGTTCTTGACCAAAAAACATTCGAACCGATCAAGACGCCCGGCAAGGTTGGACTCATCGCACTCAAACCAGGCTGGCCCTCAATGTTCCGGGCTTACTGGGAAAATAAGGAAATGTATGAGAGCAAATTCAAGAACGGCTGGTACATTTGCGGCGACCGCTCGAGCATCGATGGTGATGGTTACTTCTGGTTCGTAGGACGTGATGATGATGTAATAAATACGGGCGGGCACCTCGTTGGGCCTTTCGAGATCGAATCGGCGCTTCTCGAACATGAAGCTGTCGCCGAATCAGCCGCAGTCGGAAAACCGGATGCGGTCAACATGGAAGTGGTAAAGGCATTTGTCGCGCTTAAACCGGGATACGAGGCGAATGCCGATCTGGAACTCAGCATCATGAATTTTATTCGCAAGAAATTGTCTCCCCTGGCAATGCCACAAGAGATCGAATTTGTCGAATCTCTGCCTAAAACGCGAAGCGGCAAGATCATGCGCCGCTTGCTCCGGGCAAAGGAATGGGGACAAGAAATCGGTGACGTATCAACGTTGGAGAATGACTGAACAAAATAAGGAGGTCCCATGACCGAAGACATTAAGAATTTGATAATAGAGTATGTTAAGAAAGAATATCTGGAAGAAGATGCGGAAGAAGAAGTCAATGAGAACACGCCACTAATATCGAGCGGTATTGTCGATTCGTTCTCAATGGTTTCACTTAAAACATTCCTTGAGAAAAAATTCAATATTAAAATCCCGGACGAAAAAGCAACCCCCGAAGCCTTCGACACCGTGAACAACATAATGAATTTACTCAAGGAATTCAACGTTACATAGGAGGTTAGTGATGGCCTACAGCGAAAAGGCAAGAGGTTACTACGCGACCGAATTGACCGGCATAAAAGAAGCAGGCACCTTCAAAGAGGAAAGATTCATTGAATCGCCTCAGGCCGCAAACATCAAAGTGGAATTTCCCGCCGGCTCGCCACCAAAAGAAGTCCTTAACTTCTGTGCAAACAACTACCTTGGATTATCGAGTCATCCTGAAGTGGTGACCGCAGCACATGATGGTCTCAAAGAACGGGGTTACGGTATGTCGTCGGTGCGTTTCATCTGCGGCACTCAGGATATTCACCGAGAGCTGGAAGAGAAATTGACAAAATTCCTGGGCACCGAAGACACTATCCTATTTCCGTCATGCATGGATGCCAATGCCGGTGTGTTCGATGTCGTACTGGATAAAGAAGACGCCATGATCGCTGACCGTCTCGTTCATGCCTCGATCGTCGACGGGATGAGGCTCTGCAAGGCGCAATTGTTCAATTACAAACATTCTAACATGGAACACCTCGAGGAGAAATTGAAGGAAACCCAGGACTGTCGCTTCAGGATGGTGATCACTGATGGTGTCTTCTCAATGGACGGCGATATTGCCAAACTGGATGAGATATGCGACCTTGCCGAGAAATACGACGCTATGGTTCTCGTCGATGATTCCCATGCTAGTGGATTCATGGGTAAAACCGGGCGCGGCACTCACGAACACTGCGGCGTACTCGGACGCATCGACATCATCACGACCACCCTGGGCAAGGCACTGGGTGGTGCGTCAGGCGGATGTGTGAGCGGACGCAAAGAGATAGTGGACCTCTGCCGACAGCGTGCTCGCCCTTATCTCTTTTCGAATACGGTACCGCCGGTCATTGTCGCCGCTGCCAGTAAGGTACTCGACATCATCAGTAAGACGACGGACCGACGCGATAAGCTCGAGGAAAACACGGTATTCTTCAGAGAAAAAATGACTGCCGCGGGTTTTGATATTAAAGAAGGCGTACATCCCATAGTACCGATCATGCTGTACAATGCAAAACTCGCTCAGGACATCGCAAGCGATATGTATAATGAAGGCATCTACGTCATCGGCTTCTCGTTTCCGGTCGTGCCCAAGGGCCAGTCACGCATAAGAGTACAGATCTCCGCCGGTCATGACCGGGAGCATATTGAGCGTGCGATCGCAGCATTCACAAAGATCGGCGAGAAATACAAGATACTGGGCAAAAAGAAGAACGAGATCATCGAGATGTACGGGCTCTAGCAAATGCTAATCTCTAAATACGAAACTCTACACAAATTCGAATTTCAAATTTCCAAAATTCGAAACAGGTTTTGGTCATTTCCGTTTGGTACTTTGAGATTGTCTAGAATTTCGTGCTTCGAATTTAGGATTCTTCATGAATAATACGTCAGATGTTATCGTGATCGGCGGTGGTATCATTGGCTGCGCCACTGGCTACTACTTAGCAAAGAAAGGGCTGAAAGTCAACCTGCTTGAAAGAGAGTACCTGACCTCAGGTTCTACCGGCCGCTGCATCGGAGGGATCAGACAGCAATTCTCAACTCCCCTCAGCATCAAAGTCGCGATGGAATCGATGAAAAAATTCACCGCGATGAATGATGACCTGAAGCAGGATGTTGAATTCCATCAAGGTGGATATCTATTTCTTGCGCACAGCGAAGAAAAAAAGCAAACATACATGAAGCTCATTGAAATCCAGAGGAATATGGGACTCGATGTCAGCTTCATTGGCGTTCCGGAGATCGAAAAGCTGGTACCGGGTATCGATGCAACAGATCTTTTGGGTGGTGCATACTGTTCAAGCGATGCACAGGCCAATCCATTTCTGATCATTGATGGCTACGCAAGAAAGATAAAGGAAAAAGGTAATGTCTTCACGCACAAGGAAGTCACGCAAATAAATACCCAAAATGGAAAAGTCGTTTCGGTCAGCACGCGTGACAATGAGGATTACAATGCGCCGATCGTGGTCAATGCTGCCGGTCCTTCTGCCCGGGACATCGCCGGAATGGCCAACATCGACATACCAATCTATCCAGAACGCCATGAAGCAATGATCACCGAGCAGATGGAAAGATTCTTCGACATGATGATTGTCGATTACCGGCCGGACGGATGCTACTTCAATCAGAAATGGCCACATGGAAGCATCATTGGATGCTACACGCCGGTACCGAACGTCCCCGGATATGACCTGGGCACCTCTTTTGAATTCGCCAGGGAAATGGGACGCCGGATGGCTCGCCTCATACCCAGATTGAATGACATAAAGATCATACGGCATTGGTCGGGCAGTTATGAAATCACTCCGGACGGTAATCCGATTCTTGATAAATCCGACATAGACGGTTTCTGGATCGTGGGCGGGATGTGTGGCCATGGATTCATGCTGGGCCCCGAAATCGCCTGGCTTGCTGCCGAGTACATCACCGAAGGCAAACCGCCTTATGACATCTCTGAATTTGCCTTGCATCGTGATTTCACAGGTAAAGAGGTGATGAAGTGAGAAGCTTTAAGGTCATCAAGAAGGACAAAACGACCCGGGCACGTTACGGGACACTGAAAACACCACACTTTGAGGTTCAGACGCCTAATTTCATGCCGGTCGCCACGCAGGCAACGGTGAAGACACAATCCCCGGCAGATCTAAAAAAGATCGGCGTTCAAATAATCATCTGTAATACTTACCATCTGATGTTACGACCTTCCTCTGGTGTGATCAAGGATCTTGGCGGACTGCATCGCTTCATGAACTGGGACCGGGCAATAATCACTGATTCCGGAGGTTTTCAAGCCTATTCCCTCACTGACCTGAAGAAGATCACCGACGATGGCATCGAGTTTTCCTCACACCTTGATGGTTCAAGGCATTTCCTGAGCCCGGAGAGCGCGGTTCATATCCAGGAAGAGCTAAGACCCGATGTCGCCATGTGTCTCGACGTCTTCAGCGCCTACCCAATGGAGTTCCTCCAAGCCAGGATCGCAGTAGAACGCACGGTAAACTGGGCGAAACGCAGCCTCCAGGTAAAAAAAAAGTACCATTATTCGGCATAATTCAGGGCGCAACCTATGAAAACCTGCGCCATGAATGCGCGCAGCGTATTGTTGAACTGAACTTCCCGGGATACGGTATCGGCGGCCTCATGATCGGCGAGCCCGCGATCCTGACAAATGAAATGGTGCTCACGGTGAATCAGGTCATCCCCGAGAAAAAACTCCGTTATCTCATGGGTTGCGGCTATCCAGAGGACATAATTGAAGCTGTCGGATTGGGGGTGGATCTTTTCGACTGTGTGCTTCCGACGCGGAACGGCCGAACCGGAATGGCCTTCACCTCACACGGTAAATTAATCATAAAGGCCAGCCGCTACTCGACCGACAAGTCACCGCTTGATAAGAATTGCGGCTGCTATACTTGCCGCAATTTCTCGCGTGCCTACCTCCGTCATCTTTTTAACACCGGCGAGGCCCTGGCCGGCAGGTTGGTTAGCTATCATAACATCTACTTTTACACGGAATTGATGTCAAAAATCAGAAATCACATAAAAGAAGGGACATTTCAGGGTTTCTCGAGAAGAATGCTACGCAAATATGATTTCCGAAACTCGTAGACCGACAAACATTATTGATTGACTCGACTTATTCTGCACCATCTGTAGCACCAGAACCATGTAGATACGTGTTTGTACAATAATTTCTGAACATTGCTCTTGACACAAAATGAATTATATATATAATTACACAATTAAATGTGAAAAGGAGCTAACATGTTCGGGAGAAAGAAAAAAGTACTTGGTCTTGATATTGGGTCAAGCCAAACAAAAATAGTTGAGCTTAGCGCAGGTAAGAGTAAGAAGTTATTGAATTTTGGGATATCCAAGGTCTTGCCTGACGCTATAGTTGAAGGTGAAATAATCGATCGGGAGGCAGTTTTAGACTCCGTCAGAACATTAATTGAAACGAAGGGCTTCTCCACAAAAGACGTTGTCCTGGGTATCGCCGGAAGAGACGTCATAATCAAGAGAATTACCATGGACCGAATGAGTGAAGCAGACACGCGGGAACAGATCAAATGGGAGGCCGAGCAGTATGTACCCTTTGACATAAACGAAGTATCGCTTGATTTCGATGTTGTGAACCCAAACTTCGGAGATAATCAACAGGAAGTCATCCTTGTCGCCGCGAAAAACGAGCTCATCAACAACCTTACGTCTCTGTTGAAAGACCTTAATCTAACGCCGATCATCATCGACACCACCGCTTTTGCCATTCAGCATGTCTATGAGCATAGCTATGAAGTAGTCACCGACGAGATAATCTGCCTCATCCACCTCGGCGCGGGAATGACCGTGATCAATGTCATAAAAGGCGGCTCGAGTCTCTCGGCGCGTGATGTCTACTACGGCGTGAATGCATACATAAGCAAGCTCCAGAAGGAAGTTGGATTCAATTATGAAGATGCTGCGAATGCAGCCAAGGGTACTGTCCCGCCGGGCGTGTCTCAGGATTCAATCCAGGGAGTCTTCGAATCTTTTGTGAGTGACCTTGGCACCCACATCGAGAGAAGTCTGCAATTTCTCTCGACGGTTACCGGAGAGGAAAAGGTAAGCCGTATGTACATCTCGGGCGGAGGTTCTTTAATACCGACCCTTACTGATTATCTGAAGAGGCGCTTCGGAATACCGATCGAGACACTCAATCCCTTCAAGAACATCATTTATGACCCAAATATTTTTGTACCTATGGGCGCGGATGCAGCTGGGCCGATCCTGGCTCAAGCTGTTGGTCTAGCATTAAGGGGGGAATAATGATCAAAATTAATCTGGCCCCAATTACAAAGAAAGGCCGTGCTCCTAAAGCAAGGGCACCGAGAGCTCCACGTCCAGGAATAAAGATACCACCCATTCAGACCGCGATCGTGTACATCGCAGGCATAGTGATCGTCGCACTCATCGTTATCGTTCTGCTTGTAAGCCAAAACATACAAATGCGTAACTTCAACTCCAATATCAATCAACTGAATGCCAAACTCGACGAATTGAAGATATACAAAGCAGCGGTCGACAGCCTCGAGACGCGAGAAAGGGAACTTGCGGCGCTTATCGCACCGATAAAACAACTTAACAGAAACAGGTTTTTCATCGCGCACATCCTTGATGAAATCTCGGAACGTGTACCGGATTTCACCTGGATCACAATGCTCAACGCGGATTCTACTAACCTGGACATAAAAGGGATCGCTGCCTCAAATCTGCTTGTTGCCGATTTTATGAACCGACTTGAAGAATCACCTTACATATATAACGTTGACCTGTCCGTTCTCGAGAAGAAGGTAATCGAAAAACAAGAAATGATGGAATTCACCTTGACGGCAAACGTCGGTTTTGACTCGGTGGTCAGGAGGTAAGAATGAAACCTAGAGAACGAAAAACGCAACAAATGGTGATCTTTCTAATCATCCTCGTGGTGATACTCATTCTATTCTTCCGATTCCCCTACAAGACGAACAGTGACAAGGTGGATGTGCTGAAATCGAGACGCGACTCACTGCAGATTGAAGTCCAGAAGGCAGAAGCGGCAAAGATCCGGTTGCCCGAGCTTCAGGAAAAAATCGCACGGCTTGAGGTTGAATGGGAGCGAGCAAAAGAGATGTTACCAAAAGAAAAGGAAATACCTTCGCTCATACAACAGATATCAAATTCCGGAGCGAAGGCCGGTGTGAGTTTTCTTCTATTCAAACCGAGCACCGTGGTTCAGAAAATAAACTATTCCGAAATCCCGGTTCAGATCAGGGTCACTTGTGGCTACCATCAGCTGGGTAAATTCCTATCCAATGTCGGTAACCTCGCAAGAATCGTAAATGTTCCATCGATAAAAATAACGGCGGGCAAAGATCGTGCCGTCGAAGCAGAGTTGAGAACACAGACTTATACTGTGGCAAAGGGAAAGGGGGTGCAAAGTGGTGTCCCAAGTCGTCGGTAGCCTTCTATTTGTGATGTTGATCAATCAAACGCCAACAACACCACCAGCAGATACGTTATTCCCTGTTGAGAAGTGGCAATATAACGTTAAAGGGAGACGTGATCCATTTGTGCCTCTAGTAGGCACTGACTTATCCCCAGGCGGTAAGGCAAGTCACCTGAGCGTTGAGAATCTTACCCTCATTGGAATTCTGTGGGGCGAACGCGGGTATTATGCTCTGGTAAAAGATGGTGTGAATCAAGGATATATTCTCAAGAGAGGTGACCGTGTTGTCGGCGGAAAAGTCTCGGAGATTGTTCGTGATGGAGTGATATTCGAGCTGACACAAGCTGGGGTTGTAACCAAATATGAACTGAGACTTCAAGAAAAGGAAAGGAGGTAAAAAATGAGGAACGCAGTTGTCCTCGCTTTATTAATTTCCCTGGCCAGTGGTGCCGTAATTAGCGATATAGTCATAACCCCAGAAGATGTTAATACCAAGATTATTATTAGGTCTGATGCACCATTTGTTGCCAATTCCTTTGCCCTAAAGGATCCATCGAGGATAGTGATCGATTGCTCAGGAGCATCGAGCCCGCTAGTCGGTAACAAATTCGCAGTGAACCGAGGCGGTATCAAACAAATGTCCGTCACCGGCTTCACCGAACAGCCAGATCTGGTTCGCGTGGTCACGACCCTGGATCAAGATTATTCCTTCCTGACATCCACTGAAGGTGATGACTTCGTACTCACACTGCTCTCGGGTGCAATGAACCCATTTACGGATTGGCACGCAGGTGTAGCTTCTCCTGCCCCGGCAATGCCAGGTGAAGAGGCCCAGCCTCCTATCCTGCCAACACCCAAGCCAACCGCTACGGTAACCGGGCGTCCGATATCATGCGATTTCGAAGATGCGGATATTCTGACCATACTGCGCGCTTTGTCTGAATACGCTGGTGTGAATATCGTTGCCGGTAAGGATGTTTCCGGTACGGTAACCGTCAGGCTACATAACGTTCCGTGGCGTAAGGCGCTCGAAATCATCCTTCGTGCATCAGGCTACGCTTACCGTGAAGATCCTGGCGTCATCCGTGTTGACACCGCCGAAAATCTCGACAAGCAGGACTATGATCTTCCGGTCAGCGCAAAAATCTACAAGCTGGAATTTGCCGACCCGACCAGAATGCTCGACAAGATCACGGCTATGCTTTCCCCGAAAGGCAAGGCGAATGTCGACACACGTACGAATTCCATCGTGGTAACCGAGGTTGCTCCAATACATGATCGTATCACGCAGCTTGTAAAACTGTTAGATACGCCAACGCCGCAGGTCGAGATCATGGTGAGAGTCGTAGACATGGATGCAACTATAACAAGGTCGTTAGGAATAGATTGGACGCTACGAGGACTTGAGAGCAGAATTCTACGGGCTGACGTGCAAGCCAACCCCCAACCACAGGTGGCGGGTTTTGGAATCTTCAACATCGGTACGGTTCCGTCATTCGCACAGGTCTCCGCAACGATCAACATGCTCGAGGAAACCGGTAGGGCTCAAACCGTATCGGCTCCCCGTGTTTCCGCTATCGACAACGAAGCCGCATCGATCCTCGGTGGTCAGCGATTCGGTATCCCGACGCTTGATATCTCGGGCAACACTGTGATCCAGTTCTATGAAGTCGGTACGAAGCTCGAAGTGGTGCCGCACATAAATTCTCTGGAAGAAATCACCATGGATATCCATGCAGAGGTCAGTGAACTCGACCGTGCTTCGGCACTTGCCGGACGGCCGATAATCACAACTTCTGAAGCCGAATCCAAGGTCCTCGTTGCGGACGGTAACACAGTCGTAATCGGTGGTTTCATAAGACGAAGAGAAACAAAGCAAATACGCGGTATTCCGATACTGAAAAGCATACCCATACTAGGAGCATTGTTCAGAGAAACGACCTCGGCAGTTGAAGACCGCGAACTGCTTATCTTCATTACGCCGACGATCATCAGGGGCTGATCTAAAAGATAATTATTGTTTTAGAAAACAATTATTAATCTTTGATGCGCATTGTAGGAGGGGCGTGTAAGAGACGCTCATTAAAGGTACCCAAAAAAGGCGTAAGACCAACCAAGGGTATTGTTCGTGGTGCGATATTCAATATTCTCGGCGAACTGAATATGAATGCTGAAGTTCTCGATGTTTTTGCCGGCAGCGGTGCGCTGGGCATTGAGGCGATCTCGCGTGGAGCAAGGCATTGTGTTTTCGTGGAAAAACACCCACGCCACCTGCGGACGAATGTCAGTAATCTTCTATCCAGAAGCCAAGCACGAATTATCGCTGAAGATTTTCGCCGGGCTTTACGCAGACTCAAGAACCTACAATTCGGTGTGATTTTCGCCGATCCTCCTTACAACAGGAACTACGTGCAGCTCACGTTAGAAGAAATCGCTGGTTACGACCTACTGGCGCGCGGCGGAATGATCGTCATCGAACATTCACCATTAGAGGAATTTACCATACCTGATACTCTGGAAATGGTCAAAGAGAAAAAATATGGCGATACTGCTGTATCATTCATTATTCACAGAAAACACTGAAATCATATGAATAAAGCGATATACGCAGGGACCTTTGATCCGATCACCTACGGTCATATCGACGTGATATCTCGGGCAACCAAGCTCTTTGAGCATGTCGTGGTCGGAGTGAGCGCTGGCCCGAAGACCACACTCTTTACGCACCGGGAAAGAACGCAACTGGTCCGCGAGGTATTCAAGGATGCAAGCAAGATCGAGGTCGTCGGATTCTCATCACTGCTGGTTGAATTCGCAAGGGGTATCGGAGCACAAGCTATCATACGCGGCATGCGCGCCGTTTCCGATTTCGACTACGAGTTACAGCTAACACTCATGAATCGGAATTTGGCACCAAAGATCGAGACCATTTTTTTGATGCCATCGGAGAAGTACATCTTTGTCAGCTCATCCCTGGCCAAGGAAATCGCTGGACTGAAGGGCGACATTTCAACACTAGTTCCTCCATTGGTGGCAAAGGCTTTGCAGAAGAAAATTTTCAAAAAGTAGCCTCTTCACGTCGTACCGTAGGATTTCTATACCATGCATTCTTTTGCAGTATAGAGTACACTTTCATTTCCGCATAAAAATCATTGTATGATCATGGGGCGCCGTTGACTTCACGACCATATTCGTTATACTTGATGGCATGAAATTCATCGATGAAGCAACTATTTTTGTTGCGTCAGGAGCGGGTGGCAATGGCTGTGTATCATTCCGCCGAGAAAAATATGTGCCCAGGGGTGGCCCTGATGGCGGCAATGGTGGCGACGGAGGCTCGGTATTTCTGATCGGCAATAAGAAACTCGCAACGTTGTATGACCTCAAGCTACGACCGCACTACCGCGCCGGCCGGGGGCAACATGGCAAAGGGAAAAACATGCACGGTAGAACAGGCGATGATATCTGTATTCAGGTACCGCTTGGCGTCGCGGTATTTGACGACGGCAAGCTGATCGGCGAAATAGTAGAAGCAGGTCAGAGACTCGTCGTCGCCCGTGGTGGTGGTGGAGGCCGTGGCAATGCGCACTTTGTCACATCCACTAACAGAGCGCCAAGGAAATCACAGGAAGGACACCCCGGGGATAAGAAGGTATTGAAGATCGTGCTCAAGATCATTTCCGACATTGGCATTGTCGGCCTGCCAAATGCCGGCAAGTCAACACTCTTGAAAGCCATGACCAATGCAAGACCAAAGATCGATAACTATCCGTTCACGACGCTCAATCCAAACCTGGGCGTCTTGCGAGACAACATGAAAAATATCGTTATCGCCGATATGCCGGGAATAATTGAAGGCGCGCATCAAGGCAAGGGAATCGGGCTGCAATTCCTGAGACATATCGAAAGAACGCATTTGTTGATCCTGGTGGTTGACGCATCAGGAACAAACCCGATCGACCAATATCAATCACTGCTGAATGAATTCAAACAGTATGATCCGCAATTGCTGCATAAACCACGCATCGTGGTTTTCAACAAGATCGACCTGCTTGACCGCATACCCGTTGTACGACTGAAGGAGAACATATTCTTCGTCTCTGCACTGAAAGGAACGGGCGTTAACCGCCTCATTGATTACCTTAGAAATGAGAATTAAACTGAAACAGGACAAGGACTCCGTCCTCAACATATTAAAATCTAACGATATAGAAAAAAAACTTAAATTGCTCGACCGGATCGACGGCGTTGATTCAAGAGAAGGTATAAAGATCCTGATGAAAATGCTGGAAGACCAGTCCTGGTCCATGCGCGAACGAGCAGCTCGTAAACTTGTATCATACGGCTCGAGAGTTTCATCACGCCTGCAGCGCCTTCTTAAAAAAGGCTACTGGTATACCCGCGCATCTGCATGCCTCGCGCTCGGTGAGATCGGTGATCTGCGCACGCTGGAACCCGTCATCAGGGTATTTCTCGATGACGAAAATCCCACAGTGATAAAAGAAGCAAGTGGCGCGCTGGCGAAGTTCGCTCGCAAGAAACCGGGTAAATTCACGGAAAAGCTTTTGATTATCGAGCTCCAACCCAGTGAGTTACGAACCGTTCTTTTCACGCTGGAACGAACTGACATTGAATTGTACGGTGAGATCAAAGAACGGATCATGGATGAAAGACGAGACATTTGAGCTACTTCATCTTCTCTCGATAGACGCGCTGAAGGTAAAGGATCTGCATGAGCTGATCGATAATTTTGGTTCATGTAGAGAAGTCGTTTGCGCATCCAGAGAAGATTTGCTCGGTATTGTCGGAGAAAAGGCCGCGGCAGCGATTAAGTCATTCGCCATTTCTGACACGCTGCTCAGAAAGAAGCGCAAACTGGCGGAGATGACCGTCAATATCACACCGTACTATGCTCCGGAATATCCCGAATGGCTGACTCTGATCGATCGCTTCCCTCCGATACTTTTCATACGGGGCAACATTGTTCCCGGGGACGAACTTTCCATAGCCGTGATCGGCACGAGAGGGGCAACCGTATACGGCAAGGAAATCGCCCGTAAGTTTGCCGCCGAATTCGCTCTTGCCGGAGTAACCGTGGTCAGCGGTATGGCGCGTGGTATCGATACCGAAGCCCACCGCGGTGCCCTGCAGAACAAAGGGCGTACAATAGCTGTTTTGGGATGTGGTGTTGACACATGCTACCCGCCAGAAAACAAGACGTTAATGACCGAGATAGTCGCATCTGGAGCGGTCATTTCCGAATTCGACATTGGAACGCCGCCCCTCGCGCACAACTTTCCAAGACGCAACCGGATCGTCTCTGGTCTGGCAAAAGCCGTGGTCGCGATAGAGGCAAAGGAAAAATCGGGTGTCATGAATACGGTAAAATGGGCACTCGAACAGAATAAGGAAGTCTTTGCGGTTCCCGGTAACATATTCGCAAAGACCTCACGCGGTACGAACCGTTTGATAAAAGAAGGAGCAACACCAGCAACATCACCGGATGAGGTATTGGAATATCTCGGCGTAAAAAAAACGGAACGGGAAATGGCAACGCAAAATATCTCTCTTGATCAAGACGAGAATATTATATGGGAAGCTCTCTCCTGTGAGCCAATTTTTCTCGATGCACTCGCTGAAAAGCTCGACCAGCCTACAAGCAGCATTTTGAATATTCTGCTGAAACTCGAGATCAAGGGTTATGTAAAACAACTGCCGGGCATGTCATTCGTCAGGAAGTTTGAATAGACTGCCTCAACACACATTTTCAATATAGTCACATCAAAATACAAAAAAATCTACGTTCCCATTTTCCATGATGACAAATACCGGCGCTGTTCAGGTGTAAGCCTGTCAATCTTTATGCCCATCGATTTCAACTTAATACTTGCTATTTCCTGGTCTATTTTAACGGGCAGGCAATATACCCGCTGATCAAGGTCCGGCCGGTTCAAGATATACTCAACCGCAAATGCCTGATTTGCGAAAGACATATCCATCACCATGGCGGGATGACCCTCTGCCGCCGCGAGATTGACCAACCTTCCTTCGGCGAGCAAATATATTCTTCTGCCATTTTTCAATGTATATTCTTCGCACGAGTTCCTTATTGTCCGCTTGCGCGCAGCAATCTTTTTCAGCGCTTGCTTGTCTATTTCCACATCGAAGTGTCCGGAATTCGCGACAATCGCACCGTCTTTCATTCCCAACATGTGCTCTTTTCTGATCACATTGATGTCCCCGGTTACAGTAATAAAGATATCGCCTGACCTGGCAGCCTCGGACATAGGCAGAACCGTGTAACCATCCATACGAGCTTCGAGGGCCTTCACCGCATCCACTTCGGTCACGATGACCTGGGCGCCCATACCCTTGGCACGCAGCGCAAGACCGCGGCCGCACCAACCATAACCAGCAACCACGAAGTTACTGCCGCTGATTAGAATATTCGTCGCGCGCAGGATACCGTCGATCGTCGACTGGCCGGTGCCATAACGATTGTCAAATAAGTGCTTGGTGAGTGAATCATTGACGGCGATGATTGGAAATTGAAGAACATTGTCTCTTTCCATCTGTTTCAGACGTACCACGCCGGTTGTGGTCTCCTCGGTACCACCGAGTATTCCGCGCTGTTTCTTTTTGTGGACCGTTGAAATGAGATCAGCGCCGTCATCGATCAGTACTTCGGGTTTTCGTGCAAGTACCTTGTTCATGTTCGAATAATACTCTTTACGGGAGTCACCTCGACAAGCATAGACACTTATGTTTTCCTTTACCAGTGCAGCCGCAACGTCGTCCTGTGTAGATAAAGGATTAGAAGCACACAACGCCACCTCGGCACCGCCATCCCTTAGCGTCCTCATTAGATTTGCCGTCTCGCTGGTCACGTGCAGGCAGCAACCGATGCGCCGGTTCCTGAGTGCCCTGGATTTTTTCATTCTCGCGCGTATCAACCCCAGTACCGGCATCTTGGCATCCGCCCAGTCGATCCGTTTCTGACCTTCCGGAGCCAGATTCTCATCACTGATATTATGACTCACCATTCTTCTCATTGTCCACCCACCTCACGTTTTATCGCTTCAGCCATGTCACATAATTCCCAGTTAAAACCTTCTTCCTCACGACCGAAATGCCCGTAGCAGGCGGTTCGGCGGTATATCGGCCGCCGCAGATTGAGTTTGTCGATCATGCCCTGCGGTGTAAAATCGAATAGTTTGCGGATGATGGTTATGATCACTGCCTCGTCAACCGAGGATGTTCCGAACGTGTTCACCGATATTGAAGTCGGTTCAGCCACACCAATGGCATACGACATCGAAACCTCGACTTTCCTGCAAATTCCCGAAGCAACGATATTCTTTGCGACATATCGAGCCATGTAGGCAGCAGAGCGATCAACCTTGGTCGGATCTTTCCCGGAAAAACAACCGCCCCCATGGTGACCGATACCGCCGTACGTATCGACCATTATCTTCCGTCCGGTCACTCCCGTATCACCCTGTGGACCACCCACTACAAAACGCCCGGTTGGATTTATCATTATTTTTGTCTTATCATCTATGAGTTCTCCGGGAATGACATCTCCGATCACTAACTTCTTTATGTCCGTGTGCAGTTTTTCGTTACTGACGTCGGGGTGGTGCTGAGCCGACAGGATTATCGTGTCGATCCTGAATGGCTTGTCGTTCTTGTATTGGACCGTAACCTGTGACTTACCATCCGGTTGCAAGTAAGCGACCACGTTCGTCTTTCTTATCTCGGTAAGCCTTCGTACGAGGTCGTGCGCAGTTGCAATGGGCATGGGCATGAGCTGCGGTGTTTCATCGGTCGCATACCCATACATCATACCCTGATCACCTGCGCCGCCGATATTTACGCCCATGGCGATATCGCTCGACTGCTCCTGGATCGCCGATATGACCGCGCACGTGTTTGCGTCAATGCCCATATCAGAATCTGTATATCCTATTTCGTAGAGAAGCGCGCGTACAATATCTGGTATGTCCACATAACAGTTTGTTGAAATCTCACCGGCGACAAAGATCATGCCCCGGGTCGCCAGAGTCTCACACGCAACACGGCCAAATGGGTCTTTCTCCAGAATCGCATCTAGGATCGCGTCTGAAACCTGGTCACAGATCTTGTCTGGATGTCCTTCAGTAACTGATTCAGAGGTAATAAAGTAATTTTCCATTTTACTCCTTTTCTCGAATTATAGACAAATCGTCCATAAAATCAAGGTTCTGTCCGCAGCCGACAATCAAAGAACCAGGCGCCCCAGGATGCACATCGATAGATATACGTGCAATTCAGCCGTGCAGGTCAAATCAACCAATGCATTGACAAATAACCGTTTTCGGTTAACTTCATCAATCGTACATTAGAACGCCTTTCGTTGATGTACCGTGGATACACTCAAATCTGTGAGAAAGGATGTGAGAAGCTTTTGACACTGTCCAATATCATATTCTGGACAAATGTTCGATTAAACTAAGGGGGAGATAAATGATCTACTTATGTGTTGGCGTGGTCTTTCTTACCAGTATCGGAGGTAAGATACAAGGCACGGTGACCGATGGGATGAGCGGTGAACCAATACAAAGTGCAAATGTTTTGGTTCTCGAAACAGAAATCGGCGCGGCCACCGATGCCAGTGGTGATTTCTTCATTCTCAATGTCGCGCCGGGCAGATATGTCGTTGAAGTTTCATGCCTTGGCTACGGTACTAAACGCATCGAAAACGTTATCGTGCAACATGATGAAACCGCAAGGCTGAGCGTAGTCCTCGAGCCAACGACGATCGAAATCTCGCCCGTAACCGTAACGAGTGAACGGCCGGCAGTATCAAAAGAAATGGTCGGTACCACATATCTTGTCCGGAAAGAAGATATTTCTTCGCTTCCGGTCGATTACACTGTCGACCTGATCGCTTTTCAAGCTTCCGTCGCCCGCCGGGATACAGCATTGCACGTCCGAGGTGGACGTGCCACCGAAGTTCAGTACATGATCGATAATGTTTCCATCATTGACCCACAAACAGGAGACGTGGCGATAAATCTCACAAAGGGTATTATTGATGAGGTCATCTTCCTGCCTGGAGGATTCAATGCCGAATACGGACGCGCCATGTCTGGTATCATCAACATGATCACCTCGCACCCGGCTGATTACTTCAGCTCGCGAGTCAGGGGCAAGACCGAACGCATCATGTCAGATAAAGAGGATTTCGGCTACGAGAATGTGCAGACATCCCTCCATCTGCCACTGAACCGCCGGCTGAAGGGCTACTTCGCGCTCGACATCATGCACACCGATGATTGGGACCCCCGCCTGGAAATTCTTCCCCACAAGAACCGCGATGACTATTCTCTGTACGGCAAGTGGCTGTACGACGCGTCAGCAAAACTGAAACTGGCTTTAAGTGGCGCCATGTCGCGCAGCCAGTTCGACCGGTATGAAACCCTGTGGAAATTCCATCTCGACCACTACCGTTCTGACCTGGAAAAAGGCAATCTCCAAACCCTGAATTTGAGTTACCTTCCCGATACCCGAAAATTCTTTCAACTGACACTCAGCCATCTCCATTTTCATAAAACTTATGGGGTCCGAGAAGACTTAGATTATGGTACTTTCGAAGACTTCGTATTCCAGCCATACAGTTCGCTGGAGTGGCTGAGATCAAGCATGGATAACCCGTACGGTGCCTACGTCTGGAAACCATACTGCGCAGGTGATTATCCTGAATTCGGTGACAAGACTTCGAATGTCATAAAGACAACACTCAACACCGATCTGCAGGTCCACCGATACCATCAGATGAAAGCAGGATGCGAATATGTCCTGCAGGATTTCAGCAGCCTTACTTATTTCATAAGCGACAGCTCAAGCCAGCTTCTGGATGAATATGATTATCAGCCAACTGAGTATTCATTGTACGTCCAGGATAATATCGATTTCAAGGGCGTTTATGCTAAGCTGGGCTGCCGCTATGACTACTTCTCCAGCGATATCGAAGGCGTCGAGCCGAAGCATTACATATCCCCGCGAATCGGGTTGTCTTTCGAGGTAACTGAAAAGTTCATCTTTCGCGCGAATCTCGGTCAATATGCACAACCGCCTTTGTACGATTACATGTACAGCTACTACAGCCTCCTGCCACTGCCTTCTTATCTCTTCGGATACGTTCCGATCATCGGCAATCCTGAACTGACACCAGAGAAAACGGTAAGCTACGAACTCGGTCTCCAGGGTGAGATCAGCACGAATCTAAGCACCACGGTCAACGCTTTCTACAAAGATGTCACCGACCTCATCGGCACACGGCAAGTGCGTTTGCTCCCGTTACATCATGAGTATTTTCAGTATGTGAATATCGAATACGCCAACATCAAAGGCATTGAAACAATTCTCGAGGTGAATCAAGGACCCTTTACAGGCAAGGTTTCCTATACCCTTTCATGGGCAAAAGGAACAAGCTCCTACGCTGCGGAATTCGGTGATACCATCTATGAAAGGCCAGCCAGTGATTATTATCTCGATTTTGATCAAAGGCACCGATTGTTTGTCCAGGGAACATTTCGCCTTCCTATGACGTCGCAGCTCCATGTGTTTGGTTACTTCGGTAACGGGTTTCCCTATACACCTCCTGACCCCGAAGGAAAATATGAAGAAAAGAATTACGAAAGGCTCCCAATTCAGAGGCAGATAGATTGTTTGTTGTCCAAGACCTTCACGCTTGCGGGCGCGGCGTTGAGTCTTGATCTTGAGATCATCAATCTCCTGAATCACCAGTATGAAATCACACCCCACTACCCGCAAATAAGAGAACCCCATCTATCCGACTTCGATGATTACATCACATTCCACAGCGATTACTACAACCCGGCAGCCGATGCGAATCACGACGGTATGATTTCACCATACGAGGATTACTGGTCCTACGTGGCGATAAGGGAAGCCACAGATGATATTATCTACGCCACCAGCGCGCCGAGAAGGGTGAGGATTGGCGTTTCGGTAAATTATTGATGAGTAGTGATGTAGTTTTTTGAAAACTGATTGGTCGTGCATGTAGTGCGGGAGGTTTGAGATGAATTGTTTATTTATGGCGATCGTCCTTTTCAGCAGTGTTACCGGCAAGATCCAGGGCAGGGTAGTTGACGACAAAACCAATGAGCCAATCGCATATGCCAACGTCACCGTGCTCGACACCGAACTGGGCGCGGCAACCGATGACGGCGGCTATTTCTTCATCCTCAACGTGCCCACCGGTAGATACACCGTAGAAGTATCCTTCATCGGCTACCAGACAAAGAATATTGCGAACCTGATCGTCGAGTATGATAAAACCGTCCGCCTCGAGGTCAGCCTGGCGCCTTCGGCCATAGAGCTTTCACCGGTCACCGTGACCAGTGAAAGGCCGGCCGTCTCAAAAGACATGGTCGGCACCACTTATCTCATTCGCAAGACCGAACTCCCTTATTTGCCGGTCGATTATACGATCGAGCTGGTTGCATTCCAGGCGGCGGTTGCCCGAACCGACACGGCGCTTCATGTGCG